>CAMWKY010000083.1 GCA_947174965.1 uncultured Ruminococcus sp.
GCACAATCATGTCACTTGCTGTTGCGTGTACAGGTTTAGCAGCTACAAATGCAGGAGTTATTGCACGTCCGTTTGACTTAAATTCTGATGAGTTTGCAGGTTATGAAGAACTTTATCATATGGATTTTGTAATATCTTACAAATAATGACGCTTTATTTTGTGTAATCATACAAACTTTTCCAGTGTAAGAAAAAAGTTACTGTTTTTTTGACATTTATATTATATAAAGGTAATTAATACATTTTGAAAGGAGTTGATGAATGGAAAAAGACAGTTGAATCCATAAGGTAAGGAGGGATTATGAAAAGACATTAGTTTTTGATTAGATTTTACAACATGAGCGATTTATTTTAGGAGGAATAAATATGAAAAAATTAATAAGTACAATTATGTCACTTGCTGTTGCTTGCGCAGGCTTGACGGCTGTAAACGCTGGTGCTATTGCTGAACTTCCATTTGATGATACATTCGCAGACTACGTGGAACTTTATCATATAGAAGATGATTTGAATCCTCATTCTGTATTTGTTCAGACACTTACAGGAGAAAATGGTGAACCAGTTCGCCACTATAGACAAGTAAGATATAAAGAGGGTCGTGTTAATATAGGCGTTTATAGTGATAGTGATGTTGCAGATGAAAGAATAACAGATATTCTGAGTTCTTGTGGAGTAACGAATTTCCGTACTGAGTATGAATATGGTATAATGAGTTATTTCGGAACAGTTCCAGATGATTTTTCTTATGCTCGTGAAATTCGCAATAAAATAACTGAAATATCCGATTTACATTTATTTTCCCTTTATGTTTATGGAGGCGGAATGTATGCAAGCGGAAGCGGATATATATTATTCGGGTCGCCTACTTATTATCATTGGGGTGTTTTGGAAGAGCAGCTGGACGGTCTTGCTGAATATATCAAGGAAAAAAACCTTGATTTCACCTTTGAACGTGGTAAGTTAGTACATGAAGCTAATGACAGCCTTGAGGGTAAATATAAATATGATTTATATAAATGCAACCTTATACCGAACTATGATATAGACTTTGATGAACATCTTCAGATAGCCGCAGATATTGCAGAAACGTTCGGCATAGAGATACCAATAGTTTATCAGGCTTCGGCAGAAACTGTTGTTTCAGCTTCAGGCGATATTGACGTTCTCAACAGCATAGACGGCGATGCAAACGGAGACGGCGAAATGAATATAGCTGATGCAACAGCAATAGTTCAGGCTATCGGAAACAAGGACAAATACGGACTTACAGCACAGGGCGAATTTAATGCTGATGTGGACGGAAACGGTCTCACCGGTGCAGACGCTGTCGCAATTCAGCAGAAACTTGTTGAAATGGGTATGCCTGAATAAAGTTAAAAAAACAAAATGAGCAAATTATTTTGGGAGGAATAAATATGAAAAAATTAATAAGTACAATTATGTCACTTGCTGTTGCGTGTACAGGTTTAGCAGCTACAAACGCAGGAGCTATTGCACGCCCGTTTGATTTGAACTCTGATACATTTGCAGGTTATGAGGAACTCTATTATATAGATGATTCTGAAAATTCTCATTCTGTATTTACGAAAATGGTTACAATAGCAGACACTGAAAACACATTTCGTGACTATATACATGTAACATACTATTCAACCCACCTTATTATAACTAGTGAAAGTAACACTTTCGACGAAAGAATAACAGATATTTTGAGTTCATACGGACTGGCTTGTAAAGTTTATGCAGGTGAATATCGTATGAATTATTCATCACGAATTGATGACAATTTCCCTTATACCCGTGAAATTTATGAAAAAATAGCTAAAATAGCAAGTATAAAGGATTTCAAAATTTCCGGAAGCTATGCTATAGCAAGCGGACACGGACGTATAACATTTGAATCGCCGACTTATTATTGGGGTATTTCAGAAAAGCAGATTGACAGCCTTGCTGAGTATATCAAGGAGAAAAGCCTTGATTTTACTCTTGAACGTGGTAAATCAGAAGGAGTTAACTTTGAGGGCGAGGAAGTATATGAATGCAACATTATACCGAACTATGATATAGAATTTGACGAACATCTTCAGATAGCAGCAGATATTGCAAACACGTTCGGTATAGATATACCAATAGAGTATCAGAGTATAGCAAGAACTTTTTCAGGCTCTGGTGATATTGACGTTCTCAACAGTATAGACGGTGATGCAAACGGAGACGGCGAAATGAATATAGCTGATGCAACAGCAATAGTTCAGGCTATCGGAAACAAGGACAAATACGGACTTACAGCACAAGGCGAATTTAATGCAGATTTGGACGGAAACGGTCTTACAGGCGCAGATGCTGTTGCAATCCAAAAGAAACTTGTTGAAATGGGTACGATATAAATAAAATCAGATAAAACAACAAAAAGCACTTCGCTATGAAGTGCTTTTTTATATCCGTTTTCTGCGGTGCGTTCTATCTCATAATCATTCTTATGAAAGCAATCAAAACAAGCAATGCTGTACAGGCGATACCTATGTAATAGAATACAACATTTGCCTTTTTTGATGCGTAGAACATTTTAAATCTTATACCTTTTTTTGCGGGGAAAAATACTCTCACTTTCTTTTTGTTTGTGCAGTCAAGAAGTATGTGTGAGGCATAACCGATAGCAAAAGGAATAATAAGCGGTTGGCACATAAGACCTACAACAGCAGTATAAATAACCGTTGCAAGAATTGAGTGTGTAAAGCCTCTGTGGTCGGCAGCAGCACCGATAAAATAAAGAGCGATAAAAAGCACAAGTCCTACAAGCATGATAGTCGGGTTTGAGTTTTTCATTGATTCAATAATACCGCATTTAAACAGAAAGTCTATGGCAAAGCATACAGCAACGATAGCTCCTGCGGTTGCCTTTGTATTTACGTCCTTTATATTTTTGAGTGAATCAAGGTCAATATCGGGCATCATTCCGCCTAAAGCACCTCCTGCGGCGGCGGTAAGTATGCCGATTGAAGTATCAGGCATAGTAAGGGCAAACGCTATGGCAGTACCCATAAAAATATGTGTTTTTCCCATCATATAGCAACATCTCGTTTTTATATTTTTATTTAATTATACATTATCCGACATTTTTTGTCAATACTGTAGTTTTTTCGATTTTGTACAGGTGAGATGAATTTCAGTTGACATTATATTAAAGTATATGATATAATATATTTCACAAAGAGATTTAGGAGACGAATTTTTTATGAACAAAATTTTATATATGGTTGTGCCATGCTATAATGAAGAAGAAGTTCTGCACGAAACGGCAAAGAGACTTACAGAGAAATATAAATCGCTCATACAGAGGAATCTTATTTCAGAGAAAAGCCGTGTTGTATTTGTTGACGACGGCTCAAAAGACAATACATGGAATATTATATGCTCCCTGCACGAATCAGACCCGATTTTTTCGGGGATAAAGCTTGCAAGAAACAGCGGTCACCAAAATGCAGTACTGGCAGGACTTATGACAGTCCGTGAACTATGCGACATGGCAATAACTATGGACGCTGATTTGCAGGACGATATAAACGCCGTTGACGAAATGGTGCAGAAGTATCACGAAGGTTATCAGGTTGTGTATGGTGTAAGGAGTGCAAGAAAAACAGATACTTTTTTCAAAAAATTCACTGCTGAAAGTTTTTATAAGTTCATGAAGATAATGGGTGCGGACGTTGTATATAATCACGCTGATTTCCGCCTTATGAGTTCAAGAGTTCTTGCGGAGCTTGCAAACTGCCGTGAAGTAAATCTGTTTCTGCGTGGACTTGTGCGTACACTTGGCTTTAAAAGCTGTAATGTAATGTATGAGAGGGCAGAACGTTTTGCAGGTGAAAGCAAATATCCGCTGAAAAAGATGCTTGCATTTGCCCTGAACGCTATAACGTCATTCAGTACAAGACCTCTAAGACTTATAACAGGTGCAGGACTTTTCATGTTCGTGATAAGTATATTTGCTGTTATATGGACTATCTGCGTAAAACTTACAGGAAATGCGGAACTGGGCTGGTCAAGTACGGTATGCTCGATATGGTTTATAGGTGGATTGCAGATACTTGCACTTGGCATTATCGGGGAATATATAGGCAGAATATATGAGGAAGTAAAACAGCGACCACGTTTTATTATTGAGGAGTTTATTAATGAATCAGACGATATGGAAAAACTTTCGCAGAGCAGTAAGGGATTATAAGCTGGTGCAGTCGGGAGATAATATAGCTGTATGTATATCGGGCGGAAAAGATTCAATGCTAATGGCGGAGTGCATGAAACGTCTGCAAAGGGAAATTGACTTTCAGGCAGGGTATATTGTAATGAATCCGGGTTACAGTGAGTATAATCTTGACATAATCAGACATAATCTTGAATTTCTTGACATTGATGCAGAAATAAAAGATACAAGGATATTTGAATCAGTCCGCAACGAAAAAAAGAATCCCTGTTTTTTATGTTCACGGTTAAGACGTGGCTGGCTTTACAGAAATGCAGAGGAAAACGGCTTCAACAAAATAGCACTCGGTCATCACTTTGATGATGCTGTTGAGACTATTTTAATGGGTATGCTGTATGGCTCACAGATGCAGGCTATGCTTCCACGGATAAGAGCAGAGAATTACAGCGTTGAAGTCATAAGACCGCTGTTTCGTGTGCGTGAGGGCGATATAACAGCATGGACGGACGAAAATAATCTGAAATTTATTCGTTGTGAATGTGGAATTGCAGAAAATAACGGCAGTTCAAAGCGTTCCGAAATAAAAAATCTGCTCCGAACATTAAGAGAAACAAACCCTGCTGTTGATATGAATATTTTCAGAAGTGCCGAAAATGTAAATCTTGAACGGCTTATGTCATATCACATAGGTGACGAATATCACAGCTTTCTTGATAAATTTGAATAAAGGATTGGAAATAATATGTCAGAATATATAATCAAACACAGAATATCAGCTTTTTTATTGTCGGTTATTGTTATTGCCACAGCGTTTTCATCATGCGGAGATAAAAAAGTTGGTAATATATCTATTTCAGACAGTTCAGTATCTGAAACGGAAACGGACGAAAGTACAGAAAATATCTCAACAGATATATCAGAAAAATCATCATCAACAACAACAGCTGTTCCTGAAACTTACCCTGATTTTCCGATTTCTTACCCTGAAATTGAGAAAAAAAGTACAGGTGATTTATATGAGGCGGAAGATGCGGTATTAAGTGCGGGGCTGAAAATCATGAATGACAAGGAAAATGATGAACAGTCGACAACTGTTACAAATGCCATTACAAACAGAAATAAACAGCCTGTTGAGGAAAAACCTGAATACAGTGGAGAGGGATATGTTACAGGATTCAAGCTTGATGGAAGTTCAAGTGTCACTTTTAAAGTTGATGCACCAAGTAATCAGCACTATGATTTGTCGTTCAGCATATCTTCTGAACATCTTGTCAACTGCAAAGTATCACTGAACGGCACGGAAATAAGCTCATTCAAGACGAAAAAAGACGGTGAGTTCACATTAATCACGCTATATGGAGTTTTTCTTGTGAAAGGCAAATCTGATATTGAACTTCGTGCAACGGACGGCAATATAAAGCTTGACTACATGAAAATTGCTGATAATACGTCGTTGAGTGAGATAAAATATGATGCTGGAAATGAGCCTGTAAACAAGCAGGCTGGCGAATCCGCAAAAGAACTTCTGAATTTCATGAACGAAAACTACGGCAGATATACGCTTACGGGACAATATGCATCAAGTCCAGAAAATAAGGAGCTTGATTTGATTTATCAGACAACAGGAAAACTTCCGGTTATAAGATTTTCTGCTATTCACAATTCAGGAAACTCATTTGACAGCACATTCAAAGATATTGAAGCTTGTGCAGAGTGGCATAAAAAAGGTGGTATTGTCGGATTGATGTGGTATTGGGAAGCACCTTCAAAGAAATCATCTGTCTATGCAAAAGATACTGATTTTGTGCTTAAAGATGCCGTAACGGACATTGACATTTCAATGCTCACGCAGGAAGAAATAAGAGGTCTGTATGGTGAGGGTAAAATATCGGAGCAGTGCTATGGACTTATTCTTGACATGGACAACATGGCAGGACAGCTTACAACGCTCAAAAATAAGGGTGTACCTGTTTTGTGGCGACCTCTGCATGAATCATCAGGCGACTGGTTCTGGTGGGGAAATGATACGGATTCATACAAATGGCTATGGAATCTAATGTATAAGCGTTTCACTGATTACTTTGAACTTGATAACCTGATATGGATATGGAACGGACAGAGTGAAAGTACTCTTGTTGACAAGAATACTTTTGACATAGCTTCTCTTGACATCTATATGAACAGTGAAAAAGACTATGGCAGTCGATACGAGCAGTTTCTTGCATTGCAGAAAATAGTCGGCGAAGAAAAACTGATTGCATTGAGTGAGTGCAGTAAAATTCCCGATATAGATGCTTCATTCCGTGATAATTCCGTGTGGTCGTTCTTTGGATTGTGGTATGGAAAATATCTCATGAATGATGACGGTACTTTATCAGAAGCATTTACTGACAAGGATTCATTTATCAGGGCATATAATTCAGAGGGTGCAATTTCACTTGATGAATATATAAAGCTCCGCAACGGTGATGAGCTTATTCCACAATATGCGGATACTGAAACAGCTGTTATTTCAACAGTTTCAACAAAGTTTTCAACAGTTTCCACGTCAACGGAAACGGCTGAAAACAGGGAAGAATAAAAATCTTTCAACAAGTTTTCAACAGAAGGGAGGTGAAAAAGTTGAAAAACATTCCTGAACTTAAAATCATTCTGTCACTTGAGCAGGTTGCACTGCTGAATAAAATGACAACTGAAATAAGCAGGTCGGATTGTAAAGCCGTGTGTTTCAGAATGAAAGATACTTTGATAAGTACTCCGTTTTCTGAATGTCAGGACTTATTCTTATTCATGGAGGACGATTTCCGACAGTTTTACAAAGGCAGAAAATCTTTTTCAGACATGAGAATATACGCTGAACAGAGATGCCCGAAAAATATTGACATGATATATGACTTTATAATGAATAAGACAAAAATAACAAAAGAAAATCGTGACATACTTCTAAAGCGTGAATGTGAGATTTATTCTGATTTGGTATTTCCGAGAAATTTCGGGAAAAGACTTTTTGAGGAAGCACAAAGGCACAAGAAAAAAATAATCATAGTTGCTGATACGGTTTATCCGAGAAAAGTTATTGTAAATATTCTTGATAAATGCGGTTATAGTAAGTATAATCAGCTTATAGTTGCAAATGAACTTGAAACGGCTGATATATATGATACTGTCATTGAAAAATCGGGTGTTTCAGCATCAAAGATACTGAACATAGGCGGAGATATTGAGAATGACATTGAAAAGCCGATTATGAAAGGCTCAAAGGCACTGCTTCTTGCTGATACAATACCGCTTATGTTAAAATCGGGCAGGCTTAGGGGATTCATTCAGGCAAAATATCCCTACAGTTATGATTCAGCGGATTTTCTTGCATTTCATCTTGCAATGGGTCTTTATGGTGCGTATATGTTTGATATGCCGAAAGGAAAAGTTTATCAGAGTGACTTCTGCAAAGATACCTATATGATTGGATTTATTGTATTCGGTACGCTTGAATCTGACAAGAATTTTTCTCCGAATGATTTACAGAGGAAGATTATTTCAGCATACAAAAAAAATGATGAGATGATGCGTGGAGCAGAGGATTTCAGAATACTTTTTTCTGCTCACTTCGGTGACATTTCACATAATTTCAGCTTTAACGGATTTTCTATGCCTTTTGAGTTTTTTTCGGAGCATAGTTCACCAGCTGACAGAAATTTACTTTCGGAACAGCTTGAAAAAGACATGATGCAGGAGTGGGAAAGTCATATAACTGAGCCGAAAACAGCAAATTTTCAAAATAACGACATAAATCAAAATGCAGTAGGCAGACTCGCTGAAAAAATGTTTCCAAAAGGAACGAAAATTCGTACAATTACTGATGGTATTCTTTCAAAAATGAAACAAAACGTCAAATTTTGATACAAAAATAAGCCGAAAAAAAGCATAATATTTACTA
>CAMWKY010000084.1 GCA_947174965.1 uncultured Ruminococcus sp.
AAAAACTGCACATCTCAAAAGAACAGATGGAGTACGTCACAAACAGCGGTCAGGGAGAGGGTCTTATTCGATACGATAAGGTGCTTTTGCCGTTTACTGATGCGTTTCCGACTAACACGCAGATGTATAAACTGATGACCACAAAGCCGACTGAAAGTGCGTAAAACAGGCAAAAGGGGGATTTATGAGCAGATTTATAAAAAGACAGAATAACCTCCGAAAAGCACAGGCAAAGTTTGAAAAAGCAAGCAGACGGTCTAAGCAGTTTAAAATACGATTTGAGCGTTCGCAAAACAGCAGAGGGCGATTCAGAACAAGGGCTGATATTATCCGTGAGGAAAAGACATTTCACGGCAGTAACAGAGGTCTTGCACATAAGGTTTTCAATCTGAAAAATCGTATTGAAGGCGATGTTCCCTCAATCACTAAAACGATAAACAGCTTTCAGCCGAAAACTTTCAAGGGAAAATTATTTAAAAAATCTGCACAAGCCGTAAATTTTACTGTTCACGATACCGCACAGACTACTGTTGACGCTGTACTTGCAAGTGAAACAATCGGCTTGAAATCGGCAGATGCGGTGAAACGTGAGATTGTCAATAATCTGAAACAGAAGTATTCCCGTGAAGCTGTTGACGATTATCACAGAGGAACACTTGAAACGCTCTGTATCGGTGCAGATGCAGTCAAGGGTACACATAATCACTTCAAATCCAAAAAGCAGTACAAACTTGAAAAAGCGAAATTTAGACTGAAAAAGGCTGAATATGATATATTCAAAGAAGATACTTTTAAGCCGAAAATGCGTAAAAATAAGGCTGATTTCAAAGTAAAAAAAGCTGAATACAGACAACATAGGCGTGATTTCCGTCACAGTAGTCAATCGAATATTCAGAGAGCATTTCTGATAAAACGAAAACAGGATTTTAAGCAGAGTAAGCGTGAAATTAAATTTGACAGCAAAAAGCTGAAATCTGAAAAGAAATTCAAGCGTAAGGAACTGAAAAATCAGCTTAAAATCAAGAAAAACTCAAAAACAGGTTTTCTTATTTTTAAGCCTGCAAGTTATACGGCAAATCGAATGAAAGCATCCACCTGGCAAAAAGCGGTCAATGAGGATTCCGACAATGATATGCTTCACGCTCTCGATTCAACTAAGCGTAGAATTGCAGAGCCTGTGATACAGAAAGTATCAAAGCCGGAACGCTTACAGCGACAACAGAAAAAGCGTGACAACTTATCCGATAAAGAAAAGAAGAAGAAAAAACGCTTGAACAAGCAGGAAAACAGGCTGAAAGTAAAGAACAGACAGTCGCCTAAAAAGCGTAAAAAAACGAAATTCAAAAAATCCTTTTCGAGAAATTCAAGGACTTCGGCAAGCTGCTAAAGCAGTTCATAAAGAACGTTTACGAAAGAGAAGTCAAGAAATTTTTTGTCTGCGTTGCCGTTCCGATTATAATTATTCTGCTCGTTTTCGCCCTGATTTTAATGCTTTTTTCGTCAACAGGTTCGGGCGGAAGTTTTACACTGGGTACATATACCGCACAGGATTATGACTTATCCGAAGCTGAAAAATATTACACAAAACTCGCCTGGGACTTAAATGAAAAAGTTATCCGCTGTGGCGGTGACGACTGGAAAAAGGCTCTGAAAGATTTGGGTGCTAATACTTCGGGTTACAAGGATAAGCCTGACGAGTACATATGGGGACGTTCTGTGCATTTTGACTATGATGCGGTTTACGATTTTGACATAAATAAAATGTGGTCATTTCTATGTGCTTATTATTATGACTTTGATGCCGAAAATGGTGACATAAAATACTGGAAATTCAAAAGCGGTACAGAAGATTTGCTTGACGAGCTTTTCAATGCGGAGTACAAATTTGAGCATTTCTATGACAATACATCACGTTGGGAGGAGTATGATTCTTACTATTTTTCGGGCGGTATTGACGGTACTTACTGGCTTGCTGACAGCACAAATATGTACCGTGACAGTTATCTTCCGAAATCAAATCCCGGTGAATTAGATAATTTCAAAGATAGTAACGGATATTTGCATTTCAATGAATATCTTGAAATTCTTAACGCTCAGGACGATTACAAGCGGACAGGCTGGTTTATTCAAGATCAACGATATTTTGTAAATGACCGCAGCGGACAGAGTTCAGAACCGTTCTATTCCTGGTTCAACGGTGTTGAATTTGGAAGAATTTACGGCGAAGATTATCATCCTCGCTCCTATTGGGGATTCAGCGATACAGACCAGATTTACTGGTGCGTTTCACCACAGGACACTTGGTATTGGAGAAACGATTTAACCGACACCTGCCTGATAAGCTACTATCACGCTGACTACTGGAAAAACGACTGCCAGCTTTACTACAATGTAAAGCAAAAAAAGACATTCGATGAAGTTATCAATGATAAGCTGAGTTCGATGTCACATTCCGATGAACGTGTACAATATTACAATCTTCTTGTAGGAACAGACAGCGGTACACTTCACGGAAATCATCAGACTCTGCGTAGTCTGACGGGTACAAGTATTCACGACAGTACCATTACCAACGGTTTCGGCTGGGATATGCAGGAGTGGAATATCCGTCATTGCAGTATTGATGATTTACACGATGCTGTGGATATTACGGTGGAAAGCGGAAGCAGTATTTACGCTCCTTTTAAGTGCAGAATCAAGTCGTATGACAGAGATAAAAAGACCGTAATTCTGCGGAAAGATGACGTTGAATACTGGTATGACGGCACGGGCGGTACAAAGCGTGATACGGAAGTTACAATAAAAAATGTCACGCTGAATGGCTGTGAAAGCGGAGATACCT
The DNA here is from genome assembly GCA_947174965.1 of uncultured Ruminococcus sp. Classification (GTDB taxonomy): domain Bacteria; phylum Bacillota; class Clostridia; order Oscillospirales; family Ruminococcaceae; genus Ruminococcus. The sequence continues at coordinate 2,843 of CAMWKY010000084.1, forward strand.
TAAATGAGGGTGATGTTTTTGCGTTGGTTTCTTCAACATATATTCACATCAGGACTGAGATAGATACAGACGGTATCGGCTGGGACTTCATTGACCCTCGTCTTGTGTTTTATTGATTGGAGGTGACGAAATGGCTATCAACGATAAGAAAATTGAAAAACTGCTTGAACGTGCAGAAATTCTTGATAAACGTATCAAAGAAGATACGGCTGAACGCAAGCGGATTCTGGCAGAGATTGACCGTCTGAGTTATGCAAATCTCAAAACGGAACTTGCTAAAAACGATATGACAACAGACGATTACATTCGCTTTATCAAGATGAAAAAGAAAATGGCTGACAAGAACATTTCTGTTGAGGATATTGAAGAAATGATTGACGGCATATCTGAAAATACGGAGGAAAATGACGATGAAAAGAAGATTTTTTAGTGTGGTGTTATCCGCTGTGATTCTTGCTTTGGCGAGTATGGGAATTACTGCTTCGGCAGCGGAAACTGCCGCAACAGAGCCGACAACGGCTGAAACTTCTGCGATTGAAGAAACAACAGATAAGAGTGAATCAGCTGACGATGCACCTGTTACGGAAACTCCTGCGGAGATTGATGCTGACGAATTTATGAAGTATATTACCGATAATGAGAACGCTGATGATTCCCGTCCCGACTATTACGGTGATGATTATTATGATACCAACGGAAACGCTACGCTTATCAAGTCGGAGCATATCATCTACAATACGGAGGAAATGCAGTTTATCGCAGTCACCACAAAAGACGGTCACGTCTTTTATGTGCTGATAAATTATTCCGCTGAAAGTGGAGAGGACAATGTGTATTTTCTCAACAAAGTTGATGCGGTGGATTTGTATTCTCTCATATATATGACCGATGAGGAAAAGGAAAACGGTATTGATATGAACAACGTTGAAAAGGCTGAAAATGCCGCTGTAAACGCTTTCGGGAAAGAAAAGCCGAATGCTGAAAACTCTGATAATTCGGAATCAACAGACAATTCCGATAGTGATACCGCCGAGCAGAAACAGCCTGTAAACAAGCCTATGAGTGCCAATAACCTTTATCTCATAATCGGTGTTGTTTCAATTCTTGGTATCGGCGGTGCAGGATTCTTCCTTATGAAGAAAAAGCCTGCAAAGAAAGCTGTTCCTGAAATGGACGATGATGAGGAAATCAATTTTTATGATGATTCTGAAATAAATGAAGATGAAGAATAACGGAGGTATTTTTATGGGAAAGTATGCGAAAATCGGTCTTGTTGTCGGTGCTGTGAGTGCGGTCGGAACTGCGGTTATTGCCGTTCGTTCTCTTGCAAAAAGAGCTTTTCACAACGGCTTTGACAGCGGACTTACAATGGGTATGCGTGTTACAGATATGGCGGTTGCTGACGTTGCCAAAAAGTACAACAACCTCGTTGATGAGTACAACGAACTTGTAGACGAATACTGCGATTTGCTTGATGATGTTGACTTTGACGTTGCAAAAATCGGTGAATCTGAGGACGATTCAGAAGAATAACTGAAAGGATGTAATAAGTTGAGCAAGATTCAGCTTTTTCAGGGAAACTGTCTTGATATTTTAAAGAACATTCCTGACAAGAGCGTTGATATGATTTTGTCTGACCTCCCATACGGTAAAACTCAATGTAAATGGGACATTATGCTGCCTGTTGATGAGATTTTGGAACTTTACAACAGAATAATTAAAGACAACGGTGCGGTCTGTTTATTTGGCATTGAGCCTTTCAGTTCGATGATTCGTATGGAAAATATTAAATATTATAAGTACGACTGGATATGGAAAAAGCCAAGAGGAACAGGACATCTGAATGCCAAAAAACAGCCATTAAGAGATGTTGAAATGATAAGTGTTTTTTATAAAAAACAATGCATTTACAATCCTCAGTTTTCTGTTGGTGAGCCTTATTCCAAGCTGAAAGGCGGAAAAAACAGTTACGTTAGTGAGTGCGGAGAAACTACATACGGCAAATTTATGAACGGTCAGGCGTATAGAAACGATAACAGCGGATTCAGGTATCCCAAACAGGTACTGGAGTTCTGTGGTGTTGAAAGAAATACGCTTCACCCAACACAAAAGCCTGTTGCACTTTGTGAGTATCTTATCAAGACGTACACCAACGAAGGAATGACCGTTCTTGACAGTTGTATGGGGTCGGGAACGACAGGAGTAGCCTGTGGCAATCTTAACAGAAATTTTATCGGAATAGAACTTGATGATAAATATTTCAAAGTTGCAAAGGCAAGAATTGAAAACACATAGAAATTAGTTTTAATTGAAAGGACGAAAGACAATGAGAAAGAAAAAACTTGTCGGTGTCGCTGTTATCGGGGCTATAATTTGCTTTATCTGCTTTCTTTTTGGCAGAAAAAATGGATATATGAAAGGATACAGAGAAGCCGACAATATGATGATGAATGAAAGTTCTAAGCCTGTTTGACGGCATTTCCTGCGGAAGATTGGCACTTGAACGTGCTAATCTTGCCGTAGAAAATTACGATGCCTTTGAAATTGACAAATACGCAATTTCCGTTTCAAAGAACAATTACCCCGATATTGTTCATCACGGAAATGTATTTGACGGCGATTTTACGAAGTTTAAGGGCTATGATTTACTGCTCGGAGGCAGTCCGTGTACATATTGGAGTGTTGCTAAAAAAGGCAGAGAAATAACTGCTGACGGAGAGGGTTTCCGTCTGTTTATGGAGTATGTAAGAGCGTTGAAAGAAAGTGAGTGTAAGTATTTTCTTTACGAAAACAACTATTCCATACATCAGAACATCAAGGACGAAATCTCCAGAAAGCTCGGTGTTGAGCCGATTATGATTAACTCGGCATTGCTTTCCGCACAAAACCGCAAACGTTGTTACTGGACGAATATCCCGAATGTTATTCAGCCTAACGACAAAAATATTATGCTGAAAGATGTTCTTGAAAGTGGAATTTCGTGGCAGGATAAAAGCTATTGTATGACAGCAAATTACGACGGTGCAGTTTTCAGAAATACTATTGAACGAAAACAGCGGACGATGATTGCAGAGCAGATTGTTGTGAATGATGAAAATGGAAAATCCCGCACTATTAAGGCACAATACGGACGTTCATCAATCTCAAATGCAGGACGTTCCGACAGCTTCGGTGCAACTATGGTTGCAGAAGCTATTCCGTTCAACACGTTTAATAATAAGGGCGAAAAGTCAAAGACCGTTATGGCAGGCTACCACAAGTACGGTGAAGCTACGCTCATCAAAAACAGCGGTTTTAACGGCGGCACTACTGCGATAGCTACTCCAATTCGTATCGGTGAATACGGAAAAGGCGGTCAGGGACAGCGTATTTACTCGGTTTATGGTAAACCTGTTACGCTTTCCGCAAACGGCGGCGGTCAGGGTGCAAAAACAGGACTGTATAAAATTGATTTGCCCGACGGTGATTATCTTATCCGAAAATTAACCCCGGTTGAAGCCGAAAGATTGCAGACTCTGCCCGATAATTACACGGCAGGAATCAGCAATACACAACGCTATAAATGTATCGGAAACGGTTGGACGGTGGACGTTATTGCACACATATTGGAGGGACTTTCAAATGAATATTGACGTTTATCAGCAGTCATTTGATACCGGAAATTACACAATTGTTGACAGCTATTCAAAAGCACTACGCAGAATAAATGACAACAGCACTGTTCTTTGCAGTATCAGCGGAGGAAGTGACAGCGATATTGTTCTCGATATAATTCACAATGTTGATGATTCGGGGAAAGTTACTTACTACTGGATTGATACAGGTTTTGAGTATCAGGCTACCAAAGACCATCTGGACTATCTTGAAAATAAGTATGATATACAAATCAAGCGTATCAAACCGAAAAAATCAATTCCTGTCTGCGTTAGTGAGTACGGTGTTCCGTTTGTTTCAAAATATGTTTCGGAACAGATGATGCGGTTGCAGCTACACAAATTTCAATGGGAAGATGAGCCGCTGAAAGTGCTTTTAGAACGTTATCCGAACTGTAAAACTGCTTTGCAATGGTGGTGTAATGCCTACTATACGGCAGAAAACGGTGTTCAGCAGATGAGCCGATTCTCAATAAACCGCAACAAATGGCTGAAAGAATTTATTATGCAGAATCCGCCCGATTTCCCCATATCAAACAAGTGCTGTGAATACGCCAAAAAGAAGCCTGCGAAGCAGTTCATTAAGGAAATGGATGCGGATATTGAGATTACAGGCATACGCAAGTCCGAAGGCGGCATACGTTCTGCAAATTATAAATCTTGTTTTTCTGAAAGCAAATCCAAAGGCTGTGGTACATATCGCCCGATATTTTGGTATGCGGACGGTGATAAGCGTGATTATGAGCAGTTTTATGGTGTTAATCACTCACGCTGTTACACGGAATACGGCTTAAAAAGAACTGGCTGTGTCGGCTGTCCGTTCAATCCACGCATTACTGAGGAACTGGAGATTATTCAAAAATATGAGCCGAAACTGTACACGGCAGCAGTAAATATTTTTGGTAAATCCTATGAGTATACAAAAAAATACCGTGATTTCGTGAAGATGATGAAATCAAAAGATAAAGAGGGAAATTTATGAATGAAGAAAATTTCAGAGAATGGCTAAAACAGCGATACAGCCGAAAAGTCGTTAGCGACAACATTTCAAGGCTGAAAAAAATTATCAGGACAATTGCCGATGTTGATGCTGAATACAACAAAGACCATTGCCGTTACCTGTTGAGCCTTTTTGATAACCTGGGCGATAATGCTGAAATGAAAAGATTCAACACCAATTTGCCTGTGGGCAGCAGTTCTATCAGATGCTACAAGTATGCACTTACCTGTTATATCAGGTTCAGAGAAGAATCGGAGGAAATCGGAAATGATTGACCCCAGCTTTGCCTACAAGATTATCAGCTTGATTATGGAATCAAGCGTTTCGGCTCTTGTTGCAGGCTTGCTTATCGGTGGATTTTCGGGTGCTTGTATAATGAAAATCGCAGCAGAAAAAAAAATGACTGTGGTGAAAATGTAGAGAATTAAGGAGAAATTACTATGAAAATTTCAAAGGCTATCAAGGGAATTATCGGGATTTGTGCGATTTCGGGAATTGCTGTTATCGCTTACAAGGTCGGCGAAAATGACGGCAGACAAAAGGAACGTCACCGCAATGATTCGGACAATATCGACTATTACGATGATGATATGGAATACGATGAGGAAGATGATGGGTGTATCGCTCCTCGCCGTGCTGTGTCT
>CAMWKY010000085.1 GCA_947174965.1 uncultured Ruminococcus sp.
ATTTTCTGATTTTGTAAGTTCTTCTGGAATTGCAAAACGCTTTATGAATTTTTCGGCTGAACTTTTAAGAGCTGTTTCAGCATCAACACCAAGATGTCGGGCAGCATTTACGCATGAAAAAAGTAAATCGCCGATTTCTTCTTCTATGTTCTGCTTATCATTGGCAACAACAGCTTTGTCAAGTTCTGCCTTTTCATTTGCTATACAGTCAATGGCATCTTCTGCACATCTGAAATCCATTCCGGCACGCATTGCACGTTTGCCGACTTTCTGCGCATACATGAGAGCAGGAAATGTCTTTGCAACGCTTTTTAATGTATCAGTATATGTTTCCTGTCCTTTTGTTTCCATTTTGATTGCGTCCCAGTTTTTGAGAACTTCATCAGTAGTATCAGCCTTTACTTCTCCAAAGACGTGTGGGTGACGTACAATAAGCTTTCTGCATACTTCGTCACATACATCATCAAAGCTGAAAACTGATTTTTCTTCCTCAATTTCCGCATGGAAAACAACCTGTAACAGAACGTCACCGAGTTCTTCACGGAGCATTGCGGAATTGTTACAATCAATAGCTTCAATTACTTCATATGTTTCCTCAATAAAATCCTTTTTTATTGATTCGTGAGTCTGCACCATATCCCAGGGACAACCGCCCTCTCCACGAAGCAGTCTTACAATTTCAAGCAAATCATTGATATGATATTTATCTTTCTGCTGATATTCAACCATAGAAAAAAGCACTTCCTTTATCATACTCTAAATTCACGCAAAAAGCAATACATTTTTGAAAATTCGTGCTTTTTGCGGAATAAAGAGAACGTTCGTTTATTTTATTTGTATATTTTTACATCAGGTTTTATCGACAAATCCGACTTTTCTGTAAACCTTTGTTAATGTACGTTGAGAATAGCGGAGAGCCTTTTCTGCTCCAGCTGTATAACACTCTTTCAAGTAAGCCTTGTCTTGACTTAAACGTGCAAACTCTGTGCGGACTGGTTCAAGATGGTCTGCAACGGCTTCACCGACAGCAAGCTTGAAATCTCCGTAGCCTTTGCCTGCAAATTCCGATTCAATTTCAGCAAAAGTTTTTCCCGTAACACTTGAATAGATAGTCATGAGATTATTTATTCCGTCCTTGCCTTCACGATATACAACTTCTGCTTCACTGTCTGTTACAGCACGCTTGAATTTGCGGATTATTGTGTCTTTGTCGTCAAGAATAAGTATAACAGCATTCGGATTTTCGTCCGATTTTGACATTTTCTTTGTCGGGTCTTGTAATGACATTACCTTTGCACCGACTTCAGCTATATAAGGTTCGGGAAGTGTAAAGAAATCGCCGTAACGCTGATTGAATCTTTGTGCAATATTTCTTGCAAGTTCAAGATGCTGTTTCTGGTCAACACCTACAGGCACTAAATCTGCATTGTACGCAAGAATATCAGCAGCCATAAGTGACGGATATGTGAATAAGCCTGCATTTACGTCATCAGGGTGACGCTGGCTTTTGTCCTTGAACTGTGTCATTCTTGAAAGTTCGCCGAACTGAGTGTTACAGCAGAGAATCCAGTTAAGCTCCGCATGAGTTTTTACATGGCTCTGAATGAACAGTATAGACTTGTTTACATCAATTCCGCAAGCCATAAGAAGCGCATAGGAATTGAGTGTGTTCTGTCTTAGTTTTACAGGGTCTTGACGAACTGTTATAGCGTGCATATCCACAACGCAGTAAATACAGTTATATTCGTCCTGCAAAGGACCCCAGTTGCGTACAGCACCGATATAGTTACCAAGTGTAAATGTACCTGTTGGCTGTATTCCGCTGAAAATAAGCTTTTTATCTTCCATCTGAAACTTATGCTCCCCGCTTATTTATTGCCTTTGCGCTGTTCAGCTATATCTTTAAGCTGACAACTTCTCAATTCGTTGAGAACACGCTGATAAAGAACATAGATTGTACGCTTTTCAGTTTCTTCTGTCGGAATAATACCGGGCTGGAACTCAACCTTATATATTCCGCCTTTTGTGAGGAGATAGAGATTGTGTGTTTTTCCTCTTGGAATGTCAAATTTTGTGGTTTTTTCACTCTTTGGAAGAAGTATTCCTGCATTTGCAACAAGGTTATGTGCAGCCTGAACAAGATTTCTGTACTTCTGTGAAGCTCCTGTATATTCATTGCCGTTGTTGAAATAAAGGTTTGCAGCTCCGTTAATGAAACATACCATTGATGTAAGTACATTGTTTGGCATTGGTATATCAATTACAACGCCATAAACGTCGTTTTTCTTGAAATCTCCCTGAAAAAAGCTTATAGGGAAGTTGAGTGCCTGACTTCTTGTCATAAGGTACTTCTGAGTTACGGGGTATCTGTCTGTAGTTGCCATAGTTAAAATTTCCTTTCAAAAATAAAATTAAATATATCAGTCAAGAATTTCTCTTGTCATGCGTGAGAGAGTCTCCATACCTTTTTTAATCTGCTCATCAGTAGGAGTTGAATAATTAAGGCGGAATGAATGGCTTGTCTCATTTTCGTCTATGCTGAATGAATTTCCAGGAACAACAGCAATTTTATATTCCTGAATAGCTTTTTTGCAGAAGTCATTCATATTGCAGTTGTCGGGAAGTGTACACCATACAAACAAACCGCCCTCCGGACGTACATAGCTAATCTTCTTTGAGAACTCATTGTCGATATAACTGCACATCAGGTCGCTTTTCTTTTTGTATATTGCACGGAGACTGTTAAAATGTGCCTCCTTGTCAACAGTTGACATAAAGCGGTATGAGACAACCTGCGCCCATATGTTTGAATGAACGTCCGAAACCTGTTTGCACACAACTATTTTCTGGATAATCGGAGCAGGAGCAGAAACAAATCCTGTTCGGAATCCCGACGAAATAAGTTTTGAGAATGTGCTTGAATAAATAACACGTCCTTCAGTGTCAAGACTTTTGATTGACGGAATATTTTCACCTGAAAATCTAAGTTCGCCGTAAGGGTCGTCTTCAAGGATTATGAAATCATATCTGCAAGCAAGTTCATATACAGCTTTACGCTTTTCAAGTGACATTGTACGTCCTGTAGGATTCTGAAAGTTCGGGATAAGGTACAATATTTTTACATTCGGCTGAGTTTTTACGGCATTTTCAAGTTTTTCAAGATTTATGCCGTCCTCGTCCATTTCAACTCCGACAAGATTTACATTGTATGAGCGGAAAGCATTCAGCGAGCCTATAAAGCATGGTGATTCGCAGATAAGTGTGTCACCCTCATTCAGCAATACTTTGCATGAAAGTTCATTTGCCTGCTGTCCGCCTGATGTAATAATCAAATCATCAAATTCAGGGTGGAAACAGTTTTTGTCTTTGAGCCAGTTTTTGAGGAAGTCACGCAAAGGTGTATATCCCTCTGTTACATTGTATTGAAGTGCAAGAATCGGGTCATCTCTAAGGAGTTCAGCAGAAATTTCCGCAATCTGTTCTTTTGGAAATGCTTCGGGGGCGGGATTTCCTGCTGCAAAAGAAATGACATCAGGGTCAGAGGTAAATTTTAAGATTTCTCTTATTGCAGATGCCTGCAATCCGCTGACCTTATCAGAAAATTTATATTCCATTTAATACCAACCTTTCTGTTATATTTTTAAACAAAGTCAAAGCATAGTACTGCTATCCTATATTATAACACATATTTTAAAATTCTGCAACATATTTATTAAAAAAAATAAGATTATGGACGGTGATTTATTGAAAAAGCAAAACTTTATTAAAGGTTCGGTCATTTTAATGGCTTCGGCAATTATTGCAAAGGCTCTGGGAGCATTATTTAAAATTCCGCTTACAAATATGCTGGGCGGTGTAGGAATGAGCTATTTCAGCTGTGCATACAGTATATTCATGCCAGTTTATGCACTTACTGTTACAGGTTTATCATCTGCTGTTGCAAGAATGACAGCAAAAAGCATGGCTTTCGGAATGTATAAAAACATCACACGCATAAGACGGACAGCATTTCTGCTTTTCTCCGTGTTCGGTATTATCGGCAGTGTGGCGGTTTTTCTGCTTGCAAAGCCGTTCAGTCTTTTTTCTACGGGTGGTACGGAATCAACTCTTGCAATATCCATGATTGCACCCTCTGTATTTTTCGGGTGCGTTACTGCTGTTGAGCGTGGATATTATGAGGGCATGAGCAATATGTACCCTACCGCAATTTCGCAGGCGGTAGAGGGTATTATAAAAGTAGTATCGGGGTTGTGGCTCTGCGGATATGTAAATCAGCACGGAAAAGAAATAATGTCATATTTTCCGCAGGTTACGGATATACGTGCATTATCGGCATCAGCAGGCATACTTGGTGTCACTCTTTCATCTGTCGGGGCTATGCTGTTTTTTGCAGTTATCGGAATATTCAGGAAAAAACATTCAGGCAGTGAAAATACAGTTATGGGAAGACGGGAAATTTCACGGGAACTTATTTCAACATCTCTGCCGATTGGTATAAGTGCGGTTGTGACGAATCTTACAGCTATAATTGATATGTGGACGATAATCGGCTGTATATCATATTTCGGTTGCAGAATGAAAATACCATCGGGAATCGCCGAAAAAGATATTCCCGATTTTGTCTATGGCTCATTTGCAGGAATCGCCCTCACTGTTTTCAATCTTGTTCCTTCTGTTACAAATATGCTTGGCAAAGGCATACTGCCTTGTATAACAGAAGCGTGGACTGAAAATAACAAGCCGGCACTGAAACATCATACTTTGCAGGCACTTCTTACTGCTTCTATAATTGCTGTTCCTGCATCATTCGGCATTGGCGTTCTTGCGCCTGAAATACTGCTGTTTCTTTTTGCAAAACAGCGTGACGAAGTAGAAATATGTATAAACTCCCTGCGACTTCTTATGCCCGGAATGGTTTGTCTGTGTCTGTCGTTTCCGCTTTTCAGTATGTTACAGGCTATAGGCAAAGCATCTGCACCGCTTAAAATAATGTTTATTGGCACTATAATAAAGCTTCTGGGCAATCTTATACTCATACCGCTTATGGGTGCGGACGGTGCGGCACTTTCAACATCAGTATGCTATGTTGTTATACTTGCCATATCACTTGATATTTACATAAAATTATCAGGAATCACTATTGAAATTGCTCCGTTTGCATCTGTTCTGTATTCGGGCTTACTATGCGGAGTTTCAGCATATCTTACAGCAGATGTATGTAAGAGATATATGTCGGGACAGTTTACAGTGATACTTCTTGCAACAGTTATCGGCGGATTTGTATATCTGCTTTCGTTATGGCTGTTATCTGTAAAAAAATACAGAAAATCAACAAAAAAACAAGCAACAATATGAAAAAAGCGGTATCAGAAATATTATGTTTCCGATACCATTTTTTTTAAAGCTTTTCAATATTCTGTGAGCTGATATTGACTTTTATAACATTTGATTTATTGTTTGCATCATCTTGTGTCGGGAAAAAGCAGACTGTAAAATCCTGACTGTCTTTCGGGAGAATAAATCCGCCTATAATACCCGAAAACTCACCGTTTGCAGGGATATTGAACGGACTTGCAATATAGTTGCTGATGTTTTTTGTGCCGTAAAGCTGTGTTCTTACATCAAAATGAACTTCATCTTCATTTGCAAGAAGAATATAGAAATTGTTTAGTACATTCAGGTCGTATGATTTGTCAGTGTGATTTGAAATTGTAACATCAAGATAAATATAAGGCTCTCCGCTGTCGCTGGTCTGTCCTGAATCAATGACTCTGTTAAGCCTGAATCCAGTATCATTTGCATTTGCTTCCTCAACAGGATTTACAGAAATTTCATTTACAGCAATACCATTATTTTTACTTGGCTGATTTGTAACAATATTTCCGTTTTCTGATGTTTCGGGAGAAGATACTGTTGTATTACCTGAACAGCCTGAAGTTGCAGAAATCATAAGAGTTGCAAGAAATGCAAGCAGTATGGTTTTATGTTTTTTCATGGTTTTAACCTCCGTGTTAAGATATATACAGTATATCACAAAATATATGATATTGTCAAGAATTTTTGCAGAAACAAAAAACGACTGCCGTTTTAACAGCAGCCGTCAGTCTTTGTGTATTGATTATTCAGCGGAAGGAGCTCCAACAGGGCAAACACCTGCACAAGCACCACATTCAACGCAAGCATCAGCATCAATCTGATATTTTCCGTCGCCTTCTGAAATTGCACTTACTGGACATTCAGCCTCGCAAGCGCCACAGCTAACACATTCGTCAGAAATTACATAAGCCATTTTTAAGTACCTCCATAAGAGAATTTTTTAGGATATTTCCTATTGAATCCATTATATCACAAAAAATCTGAAAAATCAAGAGTTTTTTGTTAGTATTTACTTATTTAAAAAATATACTTGACTTTGATATTTTCTGTAGTATAATAATATATATACATTAACAAAAGGAGATTTGACAGATGAGAAAATCAAAAAAAGTTTTAATAATGGCTGTTGCAGTGATGTCAGCGGTTGTTTCATGCAGGAAAGTTGAACCGCCTGAATCTGTTTCAACACAAAGTTCTGTGTATGAAAGTTCGGTTGATATAATCGAAACAGAACCGCCGGAAGAAGATTTTGACATAAGCGGAGAAACTATCACATGGCTTGCCGATTATGACCTTAATCCGTCATCAAATGGAGAAAGGTCTGTTGCTTTATCTGTTTTTGAAGATGTTTATGGTGGAAAAATCAATTTTGTGTATACTACAGCTGAAAACAAGTTCAATAAGCTTTCGGAAATGCTTGCAAGCGGTGAGGAAGTGGATATGTTCCCTTATGACAGCGATATTTTCCCGATTGGAGTTATAAATGAACAGTTTCAACCGCTTGACCCTTATTTTGATATTATGGGTATGAATGAGGGTTTATGGGACGATATAAGCAGTGCTGTTGATGCGTTTGAATATAACGGAGAACATTATGTTATACCGTATAATGTTTCAAATCCTGTTGTTGTTACATACAGCAGAAAACTTATGGAGCAGGAAAAACTTGAAGACCCCTATGAACTTTATAAAAAAGGCGAATGGAACTGGGATAAAATGATGCAGATGATGCAGAAATTCGTTGAAAATTCGGACGGAAGTGTCAGAAGATACGGAATAAACGGCTCTTTTGGTACGGCTCTTTTGCAGTCAACGGGAAAAGGCATTGTAAGCCTTGAAAACGGCAGATTTCAGAATAATATAAAAAGTCCCGAAATAAAAAAGGCGGGTGCTTTTATGCAGAAAATGACAGAAAATAATCTTGTCTATGCGCCTTATTTAAGTCACTTTGCAAAGGACAATTCAACGCTGTTTTTTGTAATGGGAAGCTGGGCATTAGGCGAATCAAATGCACTGAATCCTGACAGCGATTTGATGGTTGTGCCGTTTCCTGTTTCACCTGATGCAGACAAAAATTATATCAGCTGTAGTTTTGATGCAAGAATGCTTGTGAGAAATTCCACAAAAGGTGAGGCTGTAGCAACATATATCAAGTGTGAAAGAATTGCATCAACTCAAGAGGAATATAAATCCACACAAAAGGAAAATGCTCTTGTTGTACGTAAATCGGCAGGAAAAACTATTTCATTTGTGACAGAAGAACAATATGACGCTTTGCAGTCTTTTCTTGATATGACAAATTCTGCACCTATGTTTGATTTCGCTTATGGAATGGGCGAAAAAATGAACAGTGAGGGCGATTATACATATCAGACAAGAGGAGTTATGAATAATCTTACAGAAGCTATTCCGAACTATGTTGTTTCGTCGTGGTCGGCTTTATGTGACGAATGGGCAGGAGTTATTGATGATGTTGTAAATGAAGTTAACAATCGTATTGGTTAAAAATATTGTCCGTTCATTTTCAACAGATATATTTGTAAAAAAAATACAAAAATAAATTGATTTATACAGCAAAGTGTAAAAT
>CAMWKY010000086.1 GCA_947174965.1 uncultured Ruminococcus sp.
AAAATCAAATTCTTGAAGGAGTTCTTGAAAATCAATATTACCACTAAAATATGCTACAATTACATCTTCAAATATTTCCTTATTCCAAACAGCGGCAAATAGAACCTTATATTTTTTGAAAAATGCTTTCATATATTTTATTTGCTTATTTGAGATATGGGGATCATTTCTTCCAGGTGTGAATTTCCAATCTCCATGTAATTCTAAAACTCCAAAATCAGTTTCTTTAACTTTAGATGGATTAAATGACACATTTACTCTAATTGCATGTGATGCTTTTTGCATAGAAAAATAAAAAGAAAAATCAATTTTATCTGTTTTGACATACTTTCCTCTTAAGTTTGACATTCCAAAGATGTCATCAAAATCATCTTCGTAAACAATATCAGCCTTTGGTAATAATTCACCATTCTTGTATATCTTCATAACCAAACTCCTATTCTAAAATTGTAAAATCTATAGTATCTGCCGTAATCTCCACTTTACAGTTTAACGCTTTGCAATACTTCTTTAATATTTTGATTCCCATAGAGTCGATTGACCGTTTTCCACTCTCAATTTCACTGATATATTGCTGATGAATGCCGGATAATTCTGATAACTGCTTTTGCGTAAGCTCTCTGATTCCTCTTATCTGTCTTAAATTCATGTTATTCAACCACCTATACAGACATTTTTACTTTTTACAATAATATTATATCACCTTTCAGCTTGTTTGTCAAGCTAAAAGGTGATATTTATACTGTTATTGTGAATCTAACACATCTGCAATACTGTAATCTTAGGTAATATAAATTATTCTTTCATCAGGAAATTCAAGATAAGCTTTCTTTGAAAGGACATCATATTTTACTATTGGTGCATTTAAACGCTTTCTAAGCTTATTATCTTTCCTCATTGATTTAATGAACTGGTTTTGAATAGCTTTTTCACTATATATTAGCCTGTGTTTCATTGAACTCCCTCATTATGACTTTGAACTATCAATCAAGAATCAAGCACGTCAGCAATACCACTCATAATATAATCAACACAAGGAAGTGCAACGCTGTTTCCGAGAGCCTTATATCTTGCAGAATCAGATTCTGATGCAGTCCAGTTGTCTGGATACCCTTGCAGTCTCTCACATTCAAGAGGTGTAAGCCTTCTGACAATAGATTTTGGCTTTACAACAATTTGTGGGTCTTTGTAATCACGAGCAGCAAGTGTAGCAGCCATATCCTCATTCCACTGTGACCAATAGCCACAAGTCATAGTAAGAGGTGTTTCATCAGAAACTGGTTTAGTTTCAGGCTGACTTTCCATAACAAGCGGAACATTTCCACCACCTGTACCCATTCTTGCACTCAGTATCTGACATACACCGCTTTCCGACATTTGTACTCTGCTGTCTGATGGGTGGTTGTCAATCATTTCAAACTGCTTTGATTCTGATTCAGCAGATTCTTCCACAACAAACGGAGTATTGTTTCCACCCATACCCATATTTGCAGATAGTACGAATTGCACACACTACGAACAAGTAAAATTACTGATTTCAAGGTATTTCAAATACCAAATACTATTTCAATCTCATTGCTGTTGTGCGAGATATAGACCACTTCTATCATTTCAGCAGCAATATCGTGCTTTTCCTGTACCGAAAGCGTATCCCATACTGCCAGTGGCTCAGCAAGTGGCTTTGCATCAATTGTCTTGTGCTTGCGAGCCTTTGTCTGCAACTTACGTTCAAGTTCCGACTTCTTAGCATGGAGTTCTTTTATTCTCTGCTGAATGTAGGAAAACACCACATCGTTCGCTTCTGCCATTCTGTCCATAAGGGAACGAATTTCAGTATCAAGTTTCAGAATATCTGTCTTAATGCTTTCAGTTTCCATATCTGGAGTTTCTTTCTGCTTACGGGCGATTTCAAGTTCATTCACACGCACTGTCATAGCTTCAAAAACCTGTTTCTCAATATCATCAATTCTTATTCTGTATGACCTTGCATCACACTTGTTCACCGTATGCCAGCCACTGTCAACAAGGTATCTGTAGGACAATCCCGACTTCCTACGCTGAATGTCAATAAGCACCGAAAGATTACACTCTTTGCAGCGGATAATGCCGACAAGCCATGAGTTCATTACTTTTCTGTTCGTGTGGAATGAAATATTATTCGCCTTTTTATCCTGTACTCTCAGCCATATTTCAGGCTCAACAAGTCCTTCGTGATAACCGACTTTTACATATTTTCCGCCGGCAGCATTGTCATGAATAAAAACACCATGAACACCGTCATAGGCTTCAATATCGTCAATTATTTCATAGCCCATAGTCTGAAAATAAGCATACACCGATTTGTCAGCACGAACGTAAAGAGGATTTTTCAAAATCATCGAAAGCGAGCCTGTATTCAACTTACCGTTATGACTTCCGTTCTTACCGCCATATTCATCATTACGGAGATAGCCGACTTCCTCCTGATGTTCTTTGAAATATGTAAGAATGTCACGGAGCGATGTTGACGGTTCTGCGTACATCTCATAAGCAAGTTTTAACGCTCCTGCTTGTCCTGATGGAACAAGTACAGAGCCTTTTTTACCGTTCACAGTCATACGCTCTGTTGTGTAACCAAAATTCATTGTACCGCCCTGATAAAATCCAGTTTCACGACCTCTTGTGTTGTATGCATCAGCAACTCTGCCTGCAATCGTTTCTCTTTCAAACTCTGCAAAGTTCAGTAGGTTATTCCTCATCATACGTCCTTCTTTGGTGCTTGTGTTGAAAGGTTCCGACAAGGAATATACCGAAACACCAAGTTTGTCAAGTTCATTTGACCTTACAAATGGAGATATGATTATTTATCGCATTATTTTAATGCGTTCTTCTTGTTTTTAAGCGGTTTATCGAGGAATTTATAGTAGATGTGAATTGTCCTCGGCTCGGCAGACCTCGGAACGCACTCATCAACCGTAATGTACTCGATAAGGTCAAGAGCCATTTCACGAGTGAGAACTTCAAAGCCTGCATATTTTTTCAAACGGCGAATAAATTCGTCTACATCATTCTCGTCCTGTGCGATGGTATCAAGGCTTTTCTGAATTGTATCAAGCTCTGTCTGGAGATTTTTCTTTTCAGCCTGATACTTGCCAAGAAGTCCGATGCACACATCTTCTGCAACTTTACCGAGAACCATATTTTCATACACACTCTGTATCAGCGTTTCAAGCTCTGCAAGACGTTTCTCCGCTTCATGCTTACGCTTTTTATCACTGGCAGTCTGTGCATTATGCAGTCCCGACTTCTTTTCAAGGAACTGTTTTCTTGCCTTGTCCTCGTCTACAATGAGCTGCAACTTTGCACGAATGTCTGAAACAACAAGCTCCGTAAGTACACTTGTATAAATTCGGTGGGTCGAGCAGTAATCCTTTCCGTAACGGGAATGAAATCCGCACACATACGTTGAGTATTTCTTGTATCCATTTCCGCCTGTATATTCCTGCTTCATTTTGTAGCCACAACTATCGCAGTAAAGCAGTCCCGAAAGCGGAGCGAGATCACCCTTTTTATTACGCTTTCCTCTGCTGACCGATGCTTCTATCTCTCGCACCTTGTCCCACAATTCTTGTGTTATGATTGGCTCATGATTATTCTCTACCACTATCCACTCGGACGGGTCATAGAACACTCTTTTGTGATTCTTGTACGAAACAGAGGTCGATCTATGCTGTGCCAATGTACCAATATAAATCGGATTGTTCAGTATCAGTTTGACACTATAAGCTCCCCATATATGCGTATATTCGTGGGGGTCTGTCTTGCCAATTCGCTTATACTGATAATCCATTGGTGTGGGGATATGCTCGTCATTCAGCACATCAGCAATCTGCTTCATGCCATATCCGCTTGCTCTCATTTCAAAAATACGGCGGACGATCGGTGCAGCGTAAGGGTCAATAACAGGAGTGCGTTTACCGTCATCGCTTTTTAAGTATCCGAACGCACAATAGGTGGCATAATACTTTCCTGCTTTAGCACCCGAAGCATGAACAGCTCTTAACTTCTTGGAAGTATTAGCACTGTGCCACTCGTTAAAGATGTTCATGATCGGCATCATATCCATACCTGCACTCTGTGAATTGGCGGTGTCCACATTATCCGTAAGTGCAATAAAGCGGATATTATACATTGGGAATATGTAGTCCGTGTACTGACCTACTTGAATATAATTGCGTCCGAAACGGCTTAAATCCTTGCAAATAATGAGATTGATCTTGCCTGCCTTTGCATCGTCAAGCATACGCTGAACGCCCGGTCTGTCGAAACTTACGCCCGAAATTCCGTCATCAACGTACTCGTCATAGATTGTCCAACCCTGTTCGCTCACATAGTCCGTGAGCATTTTTCTCTGATTTTCGATGGAGAGCGATTCACCATTTCTCTCGTCATCTTTCGATAGGCGCATATAAACGCCCACGTTGTAATTTGTCTGCTTTGGTAACATATTACTCCTTTCTCCCAAAGCAGCTATTATTCGATATATACTATTATATCATAGTTCATCGAAAGAGTCCAGAGCTTTGGGAGGTATTTTTTCTTTTGTTCTCTATTTTTCAAGCGTGAAGAATCTCACTCATAGCCTGATCGTAAGCGTTCTTGTAAACTACTTCATCAAGGTCTTTCTTGCCTGTGAAGTGGCTGACAACGATGTATTTTCTGCCCTCAACTTCAACCTCTGTTGTCTGTGTCGGACAGTTCTTGAACCTCTCGTTAAGTTCCTTAGCGTTTGTTGTTTTCATGTCTTAGTCTCCTTTTCTCTATCTATAGATAACAACTTGTGATAATGGCGTATAGGCGTATATTTGGCTGTATACTGTCATATTCAGCGTATACTCATGGCGTATGGTGTTTTGAACGGCGTATAAATCATACGCCGTGACCTATGGCATACGTCTTATGAATACGCCACTTTTCCCGATTTTATGGGAATTATACGCCTATACGCCGTTTTGTCGAGTTGGCGTATAGTTTATTGGTAGCTGAATGTCAAAGCAATACCATTAAAGCCCCTGACATTTTTTCCTCCTGATGGAATGTTTGTTGAATAGTGAATTTTCAGCTTTTCCTCATTCTGCTTTATCCAACTGATAAAAGTTTCTCTTTTCAAAGCAGTGAGGGCGTTATCTTCACACCATGAGTAGTAGCTATTGTAGAGTGCCGATGAAGTTACGCACAGCTTTTCCCCATAAGTGACACGGCTGCTGTCTGCAAGGAATTCAGGGATATTACAGCTATCCTGCATTGTTTCCTTGACATTCAGTTTTGCCTTTTCGGAGATCGTGAAGCGATAATTATTGACGATAAGTCTGCGAAGTCCGTCATACATCCAACAGAAAATCTTGTCTTTCTCTGCGATAAACTTGTCTGCAATATGCGGATCATTGATACGGTTTTCAGGCGGTGTAAGCGTGGTGAGGATAATCATTCTTCTTGAAAATCCCTTTGACTTATCATAGAGTGCTTTCGGTGAGCCGTTACCAAAGCAAAGTAGTCGGGTGTATAAAAGCGATTGCTCACTCTGCTTGCCCTTTGCTTCAACGTCTATGGGAACTTCTGCTGTCACAAGGTTTTTTATGTAGCCTGTTGACGGTAACGCCGACATCTGCATATCATCATCGACCATAAGTAGCTTGTCTTTCAGATTGTAGCGGAAGAAACGGTCGTTCTCGATTCGCTGAAAGTTGCCTGTTATCATATTTTCTCCGAAAATCTCACGGAGTACAATAGCAATTCGTGACTTTCCCTCACCGCCCTGACCGATAATAAACATCATTTTCTGTCCTTTAGTGGAGGGTATCAGCAGATATCCGAGATACTCTTGCAAGGTGGTGACATCTTCAGGAGATAGCAGCTTAAATAAAAAAGTCAAGAACTGTTCAGGATAGTATGCTCCGTTCCACACATTTGGGTTGTATGTAATATTAAGCCTGTTTGTGCAAAATTCCTTGTGAGGATAGAAATTTCCCTGCAAGTCAAGCTTGCCGTTATTCAGGTGAATAAACCGTGTATCGGGAACAAGCGGTTCACTGTAACAAAAGTGCCTGAGCGTTTCCATGATCTGCGTGACTTTTTTGGAAAGTCCGCTCCGCACGCCCTGACGGAGTATACGGTATATTTCGTTACCAAGAGCGTTTTCGTCCACAAGTCCGTTATAATCATAGAACCGTCCTTTGATACATTTCAGAGGGTGTGTTTCTACAAAGTATTTGCAGAATTTTAACTCATTAACAGTGGTCTTATCAAGCATCCATTCGGGCAGATTACTCTCTTTTTTCTTTTCATGCGGTGGCTCTGGTACAGCCTTGTCAACCATTTCAGAGGCAGTATCGGCAACGACTTCCTGTTCAGCTTCGTTTAAGTCTTTCTGTTTCTTGCTCAATGTGTTCAATCTCCTCTCTCATAGATAATTTTGTTTCTTTATTTGCAAGCAGAAATTCATCTGCTATGTACTCTGCATAGCTCAGGTGGTGCTGACTGTATACAAAACGGCTGTCTGGTATATCATCGGGATTTTGCGGAACGTATATCTCGGCATAGTCTCGCATAAGCCACAAATAATCATTCAACACCTTATAGGCATGATTCTCCCATTGTTGATAAGCTTCACGCTTCTGTTTCTGCCTGTTGATACGCTGAATATCTGCACGATCAGGCGGTTTGTCCACATTCAGGAAAAGCCCGAAATCATTGTTGATCTGCCTGACCGCTTCTATCGGTGTAAGCCCGAAAAGATTCTGCACAAGGCTGATAACGTCACCGTGAGCCTGACAGCCAAAGCAGTAATAATTCCGCTTGTAGAGCTTCATGGACGGAGTTTTCTCGTTATGGAACGGACACAGACATATATTGCTTCGTCTGACCTCGATACCATAATGACGTGCCGCCGTAGGCACATCGACAATCTCCTTTACCTCTTCAAAAATTGTCATAAAACAACCTCCTGACTACTTGAAAGATATAGCTTTTTGTGCTATAATATATCTTGGAATTTTATTGGATAGGAGCGAAAAGCGATGCGGTGTGATTTTCAAAGTACTACTGATATTCTTTTGAGGAATATGGCTTCATCGACTGCAATCTACTACAACAATCTTCTGAATATACTTTTCGGCTCGTATCTTGCTGAAACGCATTTATACGAATTTGATCGTCCTACTGCCGCAAAGCTGCATAAAGGTACGATTGATTCGTGTTGCTCCTGAAATGAGTGAGTTTTATCTGAATGCTGACCGTACAATTCTGTGCAGAGATATAAAGGAAATTCTTCAATATATTTTTGATAAACCGAACACTTACAAGGAGCTTTATGAGTTGATACAGTTTGACGATACACTTTCCGTTCCGATGCGGAGAGATATTCTCGGTCGGATGTCAAACAAATATATTGACGATACATCGCTTATAAATCTGATTTATGAAGCTACATATATTGCTGTTACTCGCCAATATACAAAGGACGATAACGGATATATTGCAATGGCATACTCCAATCCGCTCCAACCTCTGAATGATGTTTTGTTTGCCAATTCTGAATATATTGCCCCGTGCAGACATTTCTGTGGTCGTGATAAGGAACTGGACGAGCTGCACTCGCTTGTGCAGGATAATTCCACGGTTATCATTACTGGCATTGCAGGAATCGGCAAGAGTGAACTTGTCCGTGCTTATGCAAAGGAACATCAGAAAGAGTATCGGTATTTTGGTTACTATTTTTATGGCGGCAGCTTAAAAGACATAATTTCTAATGTTATCCGTAACCCTGTGACAGCAGAATCAGATTTTAATACCCGTTATCAGTATAACCT
>CAMWKY010000087.1 GCA_947174965.1 uncultured Ruminococcus sp.
GGGAAAGATGATTCGTTTTTATAGAGATGTACTTGGTTTTGAAATTAAAGAAGATGAAAATACATCTAATGTTTATCTGATAAAGGACGGCACATTGTTTTTGCTATATGGAAGAAAAGACTTTGAAAATATGACAAGCAGGAAGTATGAATACCTTAAAGGCATTAACGGACATTTTGAAATTGCATTGTATGTAGATACCTTTGAGGAAGTAGATATTGAATATGATAAAGCAATCGCAAAAGGAGCAACATCTATATTAAAACCTACGACAGAACCTTGGGGACAAAGAACTTGCTATATAGCAGACCCAGAAGGCAATTTAATTGAAATAGGTTCGTTTAATAAGCTGTTTGAACGCTAAATTCTGATTTATGCGAATAAACAAATAATTAAAATAAGCCCGAAAACAGTTGAAAAACTACTTTCGGGCATTATTATACATGAGTATCGCTCTTAGTTCATTCTTCTGCATTTTTACTAGTGTTTTACTGATTATTTTGTTATATATATTAAATTTATTCAGACTATTGACAAATACAAAAAAATAGTGTATAATGTGTAAAGTGATTTTGCATTACAGGGGTGCTGTTATGGCTAAAGAACTCGGTTTCGTTCTGCTTCTTGACTGCTATGGTGATTTACTTACAGAACATCAGCAGAATGTTATGGAACTTTATTATTGTGAGGATTTATCACTCGCTGAAATAGGCAATCCTATGGGAATCACAAGGCAGGCTGTAAGAAGTCTCATAAAACGCACCCAAGATATTCTGCTGAATTATGAGGCAAAACTCGGTTTCGCAGAACGTATACAGAAAATGCGTGAGTGTTTCAGAAGAATAAATGATGTTTCTGAAAAAATAGAAGATGAACAGCTGAAAAAAATAATTACAGATGAAGTAAAAAGCGGTCTTGATTTACTTTAAGGAGGATATAGCATGGCATTTGAGGGTCTTTCCGAAAAACTGAATAATGTATTTAAAAAACTGAAATCACGTGGAAAACTTTCCGAAAAAGACGTAAAAGAGGCTATGCGTGAAGTTAAACTCGCTCTCCTTGAAGCAGATGTAAGCTATAAAGTAGTCAAGGATTTTGTTGCAAAAGTCTCTGAAAGAGCTGTCGGCGAAGATGTTCTGGCAAGTCTTACCCCTGCACAACAAGTTGTAAAAATTGTTAATGAGGAACTCTGCGCTTTAATGGGCAACAGCAATTCAAGAATAAATTTTGCATCAAAACCACCTACAGTTATTATGATGTGCGGTTTGCAGGGTTCAGGAAAAACAACCCATACAGCAAAACTTGCTAAAATGCTCAAAAAAGAAGGTCATTACCCTCTGCTTGCTGCTTGTGACATTTATCGTCCTGCGGCTATAAATCAGCTTCAGGTTGTCGGCAAAAAGGCAGATGTAAAAGTTTTTGAAATGGGACAGACTGACCCTGTTATAATTGCAAAACAGGCTCTCGCTCATGCAAAAGACTATGGACATGATGTGCTTATTATCGACACGGCTGGTCGTCTGCATATTGATGAAACTCTTATGGACGAACTCAAAAACATCAAGGAACTTACAAATCCTGATGAGATTATGCTCGTTGTTGACGCTATGACCGGTCAGGACGCTGTTAATGTTGCAACTGCTTTTGATGAAGCTGTAGGTATTACAAGCGTACTCATGTCCAAACTTGATTCCGATACAAGAGGCGGTGCGGCTCTTTCCGTACTATCTGTAACAGGTAAGCCTATCAAGTTTGTTGGTATGGGTGAAAAGCTTGACGATTTTGAACACTTCCACCCTGAAAGAATGGCATCACGTATTCTTGGTATGGGTGACGTTCTTACTCTTATTGAAAAAGCTGAAAATGTTATATCAAAAAATGATGCTGAAAGACTTTCGCAAAGATTCAAGGAAAATAAATTTGATATGAATGATTTACTTGAACAGATGAAACAAATTCGCAGAATGGGCAACATGAAATCTATTATAAGTATGCTTCCCGGTTTTGGTGACAAGCTTAAAGATGTGGATATTGACGAAAGTCAGCTTAACAGAGTTGAGGCTATTATTACTTCCATGACAAAGGCTGAACGTGAAAAGCCGTCTATTATAAATCCGTCAAGAAAAAAACGTATCGCCAATGGTTCAGGTACTAAAGTTGAAGAAGTGAACAGGCTGTTGAAACAGTTCGACAGTATGCAGAAAATGATGAAGCAGTTTACCGGCAAAAACAGTAAGATGAATCTCAGAAAAGCACGTAAACAGCTCGCTGGTATGAATTTCGACAAAATCAACGGTAAGGGCGGAGGAAGTCTTCCCCCGATGTAAAAGAGGATACTTTGTCCAATGTTCAAATTATGAAAAATCCTTAAGTTGTGGATAGCGGTTAAGAAAAGATATGTTCACTTATATTTAAGGAGGAAAATTTGATGCAAACAAATTGTAATTTTGAGGTTCAAGCAGTAAGGAGTTACAACACATTTCAAATGCAGTCTTATGATTTACAGTATGTTTTAGATAATGTAAATTACTGTTTAAATGTTATAAGAAACTTTGAGAATGCATGGTTCAATGCTGAGTATTACGGAGTTTCAAGTAACGGTACTCCAATTTCTATGTTATATGGTTCAGCAAAATGGAATGCAGTCCATAAGTATATTGGGAATGGTGATATGTATAGAGGATTTGCGTTTCGAGACGAGTACAGAAAAGCACAGGGAAGATTAGAGACTTGGTATGACATTTATACTTTGTTGACAGGTAGAAGATTAAGCAATCAAATTGCATTTAATTCTCCCGTCTATCTTAATCAAATCTAACAAGTAATAAAACCCCTATCCATGACTTAAAGATTTTTCATGATTTGGATATTGTGTAAAAAAGTTTAAAATGGACATTATTTATTCATGAACTATAGCGGTCTATGTCTTAAATAGTGGTAATAAAATTGCTATAGATAGCTATTATAAGATTTTTCTGATAATTAAGGTTTCATGCGTATTATAAAAACGCCTGATATATACAAAAAAATACTTTTCCGGAGGTGAATTTAAAATGGCAGTTAAAATCAGACTCAGAAGAATGGGTGCTAAAAAAGCTCCTTTCTATCGTGTTGTTGTTGCTGATTCAAGATACCCAAGAGACGGCAGATTCGTTGAGGAAATCGGCTACTATGACCCGACTAAAGAACCATCTGTAATCAAAATTGATGCTGATAAGGCTAAAGACTGGATTTCTAAGGGCGCACAGCCTACAGATACAGTTAAGAATCTTCTTAAAATTGAGGGTATTCTTTAATTTCTTATCTTGCAGAGGAGGAGGAGAGACTTTTGTCTCTGCCTCTGTTCCAGATGCTTTTTCCTATGGAGGAATTTTTTATGAAAGACTTACTTTATGCAATTACAGCAGGTTTAGTTGAAGACAAGTCTGCTATTAAAATCGTTGAAGATGCTCCCGATGAGGAGGGTGTAATTAATTTTCACCTTTCTGTCGCTCCTGATGATATGGGTCGTGTAATCGGTAAACAGGGCAGAATTGCTAAAGCTCTCCGTACTATCATGAGAGCAGGCGCAGCTAAAAAAGACCTTAAAGTTGCTGTTACGATTGAATAAATTAAAAGCACTCGCTCTACTGAACGGGTGCTTTTTTTATATATTCATAATGTTCTGCATTAAAAGTGCCATTATATGTCTCTATAATCACACTATCTCCGATTTCAAGCTCATAGTATTTGTCACGGTTTACCTTTATATCAAGCAGTTTATCAGGATTTTTCCAGTCCTGCGTGTAAATATAATATGTTGTGGTTCGTCCGCTTGAATAGTCCTTGTCCTCAACTGTAAGTTTGTACTCGTGCGGTTCGCTGAAATCAAGATTCTTATTTATCAGCAGAAAGCCTGATGATGCACACACTACTGATACTATGATTCCATAAATCAGACGTGTATATATCTTATTTCCGTTATGTATACAGACAGCATATATTACACTGAATATTACAGTAAATACCGTTGTAAAAACTATGAACGGCTTTGTTATACGCACGTTATACATTAATGCAACCGATAAAAGCATAGGTGTTATCAGCAGAAACATTACCGAACCTGAATATTTCGCTCCTTTTTCAAACGAATATTCCTCCGTTGTAAGCATATAATACAAGCCTATAGCTATACATATCAGCCATATTATTGAAAAAATACTATGTTGACTGTACAGCATGAACGTACACCAGCTTATTGTACTTGCTAACTGCATTGGTACGGAACGCTCTGTATCGTGTTCTTTGAGTTCTTCCGCAAATACAAATGTATCAGGATACCAGCGGAATAAAAAACTCCTGATTCCACTCTGGTCTAAAAGCAATATGAATATTACCGCAACTGCAATCAAAAATATAACAAGCAGTTTTGGATTGAATATTGCTGACAATATCATTATCGCTAAAAATATTATTCCTATCAATGTAACTGCGCTAAATTCTGCAATCATACGCTTTTTTTCAAGTTTCTGACGTTCTTTGCGCTTCTTCGCAAGTTGTTGGCGACGTTCTCTTTCTTCATCAGAAATCTGCTTTTTTCGTTTGTGATTTCTCTTACTCATGGTTTACACCGCCTGTATCTGCATTACTGCCATGAAAATATTTGCCGAAATGAAAAGCAAAAACAAGATACTTGTGAACGTCAGTTTATAACATTCAGCATCTGTAGCAAAATTTTCTCTTATATATGCAGACATTGACTTTCTCTTTACTATGAGAATCAATATTCCTGCCAGAAACAAAAACAGCATAATAAGTATTCCTATCATATTACTTATATTTTCAGGCAGGTTTCTTGTCAGGAATACAAGAACGTCCCCGAACAGAAAATTATTGAGCATATGCAGAATCATTGACCATATAATACCATATTCTATTGCCGTATAGCCGAATACAAGTCCTGCAAATACTGCATACACCGACTGCGTGGGATTGGCGTGCATTATTCCGAAAAGTATTGACGATATAAAAAGCGCATAGCCTTTTCCTGCTCCCGTTCTTTCAAGTGACTGCATTGTATATCCACGATAGACAAATTCTTCTGCAAATGGTCCTATAAATCCTGCGTATAGCATCATTGATATTGTTGTACTGCCTGTCTGTGCTGACTCAATTGCCGTCTGCGCCGAAAAGCCTAACTGATTAAGTACTGCTTCAAAAAATACATCAAAAAGGCTTATCGGAAATTGTATACTCATCAGAACACATATTAGCATGATAAGTTTTGATGCTGTCATTTTCTTCTGCCTTGTCATGAATATCTGTTTAGGCTTTATTCGCTTAAAATAAAACAACAGCATAAAAAGACAGCCTATTATTACCGCAAGACCCATGCCCATATCGGTTTCCTGAAACTGTTCCATAAAAGCATCATAATCAAATGTTTCCTGCTTTATTCCTGCAATTATTATTTCTACAACTTCTACGGCAATCATATATACAATTGCAACTACAAATGATATTGCTGTATATATCAGAAGGCTTCCTGATATGAAGTTTATCTGTTTCCTGAAAATTTTCTTCTTATCAGGAACAGGCGGTGAATCGGGTGGCTGATACCAATTGTTTGTGTTTTCCATAAAAAATCCCTACTTTCTGCATATATTATGCAATTAATATTTTAACATAATATACACAAAAAGTCAACAAGAATACTTGCTCTATATTTCAAGTCCGAAACTTATGGAAAGTGCCGTGTTTACTTTGTCCATTGAGTTTAAGTCAAGTTCGCCCATTTTGTCCTTGAGACGCTTTTTGTCTATTGTCCTTATCTGCTCCAGAAGGACGATACTGTCTTTTGCAAGTCCGCATTTATCGGCTTGCACTTCTATATGTGTGGGAAGATGATTCTTTGCACGCTGACTTGTTATAGCTGCAGCTATAACTGTGGGGCTGTGCCTGTTTCCGACATCGTTCTGAACTATAAGTACTGGTCTGATTCCGCCCTGCTCTGAACCGACAACAGGGCTTAAATCCGCATAATATATTTCTCCTCGCTTAACTGACATGATATTCAGCTCCTTTTATTTGTTATTTATTTGCTTCTATTATTGCACACTATTTTCACAATTATACAATATCTGATATATTATATGAATTTTTGTTTTGAACGGTTAACAGGGTAAAATTATTCAATATGAAAAAAGAAATGCTATTTTATTTATAATTTTGTGTGATTTTACGATTTTACAGAAAATTAATACAGTTTCTATTGCTATTTTTGAGAAATATTGATATAATAGAAATTGTAGAAATATTAACAATCATAAACTGGAGGTTTTTTTATGGCAAACAGCAAGGGTGGAAAGAAAATTACTATTCTTGGTGCAGGAAATGTGGGTGCAACTTGTGCGTATACTTTCGCAGTTGCAGGAACTTGCTCCGATATTGTCCTTATTGATATAAACAAGGAAAAGGCAAAGGGCGAAGCTATGGATATTCGTCAGGGTGTTTCATTCAGTCACAATGTTGAGGTTTTCGATGGTACTTATGATGATGCAGAAGGTTCTGACATTGTTGTTGTAACTCTCGGTCTTGCACGTAAACCCGGTCAGACAAGACTTGATTTGGCGCAGGCAAATGTAAACATTATAAAGGAAGTTATGCCAAAGGTTGCAAAGGCTGCTCCTGATGCAATCTATGTAGTTGTAAGCAATCCTGTTGACATTATCACTTATGCTATACTTAAATGTACAGATTTAAAGCCAACTCAGGTTATGGGTTCGGGTACTGCTCTCGATACTTCAAGACTTCGTTCAAGCATTGCAGACCATCTTAATCTTAGTCCGAACAGTGTTCACGCATATGTTTTCGGTGAACACGGCGATACTTCTATGATTCCTTGGTCTGTTACTAATATTGCAGGTATTTCCCTTGATGAATACTGTGCCGACCAGAATCATGAAACTATCGACAAAGATGAAATTATTGTAGAAGTCCGCAAGGCTGGCGGAGAGGTTATCAAGCGCAAAGGTGCAACTTTCTATGCTATCTCTCTTACTGTAAACAAAATCTGCGATGATATTCTCAGAGATGCAAATAACATAAGAACTGTTTCAACTCTTATCAGCGGAAGATATGGTATAAATGATGTCTGTCTCAGCTTACCTGCTGTTATCGGCGGTCACGGTATCGAAAAAGAAGTAGCTCCTGCTCTTACTGATGAGGAAATCACTAAACTTCAGGCGAGTGCTGAAGCTCTTAAAAAGGTTATAAACAGTCTTGAGTTTTAATTAATATATTGTGTGATATAGGGGCTATTTGAATGAAAAAATTGTATCTGATATTCTGTTTTTTTATGGTATTATCTTTATGCAGTTGCAGTTCAGGTAAAACAGATAATTCTTCTACAGAAATATCGACAAAACAGGAATCAGAATATAAATTCAGCACATCAGTTCATTTGCTTGGAAAAGATTTTCAACTTCCCTGCAAATTTTCAGAAATCGGTGATTTGCAGTTTGATAATAATACATCAATCGTAGTTAATGAAAACGATTTATACGGTGCTATCTATTATGGGGATTATAGAATAGGCAGAGTTATTATAAGTGATTGTTATTATGAAGATGAGGAAATAAACGAAGATTTCAGCGATAATTATGTCTATTTTTTAGAGTTAAATCCTGATTTTGGTTTTGAAAATCTTGATTTTGAATATAATGGTTTTTCTTGTCAGACATCAAGAGAACAAGTAATTGAAGTTTTCGGAACTCCTGACGAAGATTCAGATAACAGAATATGCTATTATTTAAATGATGATGTTTCATATAT
>CAMWKY010000088.1 GCA_947174965.1 uncultured Ruminococcus sp.
TACAGATACAGGTGAATTTTATTGCAGAGAACCTTTCAGGCATAACTGGTCTTTTCATGTTTCTGAAGTCAGGAATTTCCATATTCTCAAAGGCAGGCAAAGCGGTTTTATTTTAGAACCTGCATTCCGTTTCTTTGTTTATGACAGAAAAATCACTGTTCCTGCTCACAAATCAAAAAAATTAAAGCAATATCTTGAAGATTACAAATATACTAACTAAAGGCGGACAGAAATTTGTCTGCTTTTTTTATAAAAAACTATTGCAAAATGCTGAAATATTTGTTATAATTATATGTGATGATTAATTCGTGAAATGAGGATTTGCTCTATGAATAAAATTCTTGACTGGGAAAAATACCTGAAAATTGCATCGCAGACTGTTTCAGAAGGAATTGTAATGCTCAAAAATGACAACTCTGCACTTCCTCTGTCAAAAAATGAGATTATTTCAGTTTTCGGACGTATACAGCTACACTACTACAAAAGCGGTACAGGCTCGGGCGGTATGGTTAATGTATCAAGAGTTGTAAGCATTGTGGACGGTCTTATTGATGCAGGTGTAAAACTAAATGAGGACTTGCTTGACGTTTACAAAAAATGGACGGCTGAAAATCCCTATGATGTCGGAACAGGCTGGGGAGCTGAACCATGGGCGCAGAAAGAAATGCCACTTGATGATGAACTTGTAAGAAAATCCGCTGAAAAAAGCAATACTGCTATTGTAATAATCGGCAGAACAGCAGGTGAGGAACAGGACGTTAAATATAAAGCAGGTTCATTCTTATTGACAGATGTCGAAAAAGATATGCTAACAAAAGTCCGCAGGGGATTTGAAAAAGTAATTGTTTTACTTAATACTGGTGGACTTATTGACCTGAACTTCATTGAGGACTGCAACCCCGATTCCATTCTGTACGTATGGCAGGGCGGTATGACTGGCGGAACAGGTACGGCAATGGTTCTTACGGGTGAAGTCTCGCCATCTGGAAAACTTCCTGATACTATCGCATACAATATCGAAGATTATCCCTCACACAAATATTTCGGTGACAAAAATAAAAATTTCTATGCAGAAGATATTTACGTCGGCTACAGATATTTTGATACTTTCGCACCCGAAAAAGTTCGTTATCCGTTCGGCTATGGACTTTCATATACAACTTTTAAAACAGAATATCTTGCTTCTGATGATGCAGATATAAGAATGAATATATATGTCCATGTTACGAATACAGGCAGATACAGCGGAAAAGAAGTTGTTTTGGCGTACGTCGAAAAACCGCAGGGCAAACTTGGTCAGCCGAAAAAAGTTCTTTGCGGATATGCGAAAACAAAAACTCTTTCACCAAATGAATCGCAGGATTTATGCTTTGAGATTGACTTCAGTGAATTTGCTTCTTATGACGATTCAGGCGTAACGGGTCACAAAAACTGCTGGATACTTGAAAAGGGCGAATACAGGTTTTATGTTGTTACCTCTGAAGAAACGATTTATATTGATTATGTCGGAATAGCAGATGATTTTATTGTAAAGGAATGTATTCAGGCTCTTGCACCTGTTGAACCGTTTGAGCGTATGGCAAATCATGGCGGACTTGTCTTTGAATCTGTTCCGCTGAATGAAGTTGACGAAAATACAAGGCATATTGAAAATATTCCACAGGAACTCACATATACAGGCGACAAGGGAATAAAACTTGCTGATGTATACCGCAATAAAAACACTCTTGACGAATTTGTCGCACAGCTTTCAGATGAAGAACTTGCCTGCATCATACGTGGTGAGGGCATGGGAAGTCCACGTGTTACAGCAGGTACAGCAAGTGCATTTGGCGGAGTTGCCGACTGTCTCACAAAATACGGAATCCCTACAGCCTGTTGTGCTGACGGTCCTTCTGGTATGCGCCTTGACTGTGGTACAAAAGCATTCAGTCTGCCAAATGGCACATTGATTGCATCTACATTCAATACTGAACTTATCAGCGAACTTTTTGAACTTCTTGGACTTGAAATGGCATCAAACAAAGTAGATTCTCTTTTAGGTGCGGGAATGAATATTCACCGTCACCCACTGAACGGACGTAATTTTGAGTATTTTTCGGAAGACCCCTATCTTACAGGCACTATGGCATCTGCTGAACTTATCGGACTGCATAAGTCAGGTGTAACAGGAACATTAAAGCATTTCTGCGCAAATAATCAGGAAATGAACAGACATTTCCTTGAATCAGTTGTGTCTGAACGTGCATTGCGTGAAATATATCTTAAAGGATTTGAAATTGCGGTAAAATATGGTAATGCCGACAGCATCATGACAACATACGGCAAGCTCAACGGCTTATGGACAGCAGGAAGTCTTGACCTTAACACGCAGATTCTCCGCAATGAATGGGAATTTGACGGAATTGTCATGACTGACTGGTGGGCGCATATAAACAGACGTAACGGCGAACCAGATAAAACTGATTTTTCAGCTATGGCACAAGCACAGAATGACTTGTATATGGTATGTGCAGAGGGTGGAAACAATGACGACAACACGCTTGAAAGTCTTGCATCAGGTGATTTGAAGCGTGCAGAGTTACAGCGCAATGCAAAAAATATCTGTAAATTCCTGCTCCATACAAACGCACTTAAACGTCTTATCGGTGAAGATGATACAGTTGAAATTATAAACCGCCCTGCTGATGAAATTGACTCTGATGAGCCTGTTATATTCTATGAACTTGACGGAAATTTTACACTCGATTTAAGCGGAATAAAATCCGAAAAGGGAAAAGACTACAGATTTGCACTTACTGTATTAAATCCGGGTTTGTATAAAGTCACTGTTACAGCATCGTCTACACAAAGTAAACTGGCGCAGATTCCTTTAACTCTCTTTGCAATGGGAACGGCAAGTGCTGTATTTACGTGGAACGGTACGGACGGCAAGCCTGTTTCGTTCTCGAAAGTTATACCAATGTTTTCACGATATTCAACTTTAAGACTTTATTTTGCACAGAATGGTCTTGACCTGATAAGTATAAATTTTGAGATTACCAACAAAACAGAACGTAATTTTTAAAGGAGATTTTATTATGAAAACTGAATTTCTTGCTGAATACATCAGACACCCTAAAACTGTCGGGGCAGTTGCACCAAGCAGTAAATATCTTGCTAAAAATATGATTAAGAATATTGACTTTGAACACTGTTCCGTTATTGCAGAATATGGCGCAGGTATGGGAATATTTACAGAAGAAGTCATCAGGCATAAGAAAAGAGATACTAAATTTATTGTGATAGAACGTAATGAACACTTTTACAAGATTCTACGCAGAAAATTTGCAAAATGCCATAATGTTTTTGTGATTCACGGCAATGCTCAGAATCTCAGGAAGTACATGAAAAAATGCGGTGTAGATTCTGTAGACTACATAATATCGGGACTCCCTTTTGCGTCACTTCCGCATGACATATCAGACAAAGTTCTTGCAGAGACAAGAAAAATAATCAAAGAAAGTAGCGGAAAGTTCATAACATTCCAGTATACGCTGTTTAAAGTAGGACTTTTCAGAAGATTTTTTGATATTGTCGATACTGATTTTACGCTCAAGAATATTCCACCCGCTTTTGTACTCACCATGACTTCATAACAGAGGGATTTACATATGAATATACAGATTTTCGGCACAAAAAAGTGCTTTGATACAAAAAAAGCTGAACGATATTTCAAAGAGCGTGGAATAAAATTTCAGCTTATTGACATGAACGAAAAAGGCATGAGCAAAGGTGAATTTACATCAGTAATGCAGTCTGTCAAGGGTATTGATAATATGATTAATGAAAATGCAAAGGACAAAAATACTCTCACGCTTATGAAATATCTGCTTGACAGCGATAAAGAAGATAAGCTTTTTGAGAATCAACAGCTTATTAAAACTCCCGTTGTAAGAAACGGGAAAAAGGCTACAATAGGTTATTGCCCTGAAATCTGGAAAGATTGGGAATAATATATTTTAATTAAAGGAGACTTGATATTATGGGACTTATAAGAGCAGTTGTAGGTGGTATCAGTTCAACACTTTCTGACACATACAAAGACTATTTCTATTGTGATGCTATTCCGACTGATATACTCGTCAAAAAAGGACAGAAAAAAATCGGCAAAAAAACAGTAGGTTACAAACAGGACAGCAATATAATCACAAACGGAAGTATTGTTGTTATAAACGAGGGTCAGTGTATGATTATTGTTGACCAAGGTCAGGTTGTTGAATTATGTGCAATTCCCGGTGAATACACATACGATACATCAACTGAACCAAGTATTTTTTATGGAAGTTTAGGAACGAGCATAAAAGAAACGTTCAAGACAATTGGCAAACGTATCTCATTTGGCGGAGGTACTGCACATGACCAGAGAGTTTATTATTTCAACATCAAGGAAATTTCAGATAACAAGTTCGGTACGTCAACCCCGATTCCTTTCAGAGTTTCTTACGCTGATTTAGGAAGAAGTTTTACTGTCGGACTGCGTTGCAACGGTGTGTACTCATACATGATTAAAGACCCGCTTTTATTTTATCAGAATGTATGCGGAAATGTTTCAGAAACATATGACAGAAAACAGCTTGATAACACTCTTTACAGTGAGTTTATGAGTAAATTACAGCCGGCTCTTGCAAAACTCACTTCCTCCGTGAGATATGACGAACTTCCTCTGCATACAGAAGAAATAACAGAGGTTATGAAGGATATACTCAAAAAGGAATGGAGAGAAGCACGTGGCATTGAAATTTTTAAAGTTGCAATAAAGTCTGTATCAATTCCAAAAGAGGACGAAGACAACATTAAGAAATACGAAGACATGGCATGGAATACAAATCCACTCAATGCCGCTGCTAAAATGGTAGAGGCGCAGAGTTCATCAATGAATACAGCGGCAGGAAATGCAGGCGGTAATGCTATGGGATTCTATGGAATGAACATGGCGCAGGCTATGGGCGGTATGAATACTCAAAATCTCTTTAATATGGGATTACAGCAACAGGCAAATCAACAGCAGGCTAATACATGGAAATGCTCCTGCGGTTCTTCAAATACGGGAAAATTCTGTGCAAACTGTGGTAAAGAGAAGCCAGATTCAAATAGTGAGTGGAAATGTTCATGCGGTGCTGTAAATAGCGGAAAGTTCTGTGCAAACTGCGGAAAGCCAAAACCTGCTGACGACAAATGGACCTGCTCTTGCGGTGCTGTAAACAACGGAAAATTCTGTGCAGACTGCGGAAAACCAAAACCTTCTGACGACAAGTGGACCTGCTCTTGCGGTACTGCAAATACTGGAAAATTCTGTGCAAACTGCGGAAAACAGAAGCCATAACAATAAACTCTATACTATAACACATTTTTTCATTTTTCAAAAAAATCCCCTGAAAAAAATCAGGGGACTTTTTTATTAAACATTGTAAATAATTTCTGAATATGTCGGAATAGGATATAAATCCTGTGGCATATTGATTTCAATTTCATCAGCAATATTGCGCATAATATCCATTTCAGCAAGCACATAATCATGGAAAAACTCTGCCTGTTTCTGTACATTGGAAATTTTGCAGGCTTCTGCAACGATTTTTTCAAGTCTTTCAATTGATTCATAGAATCTGTCGCATAAATCATTGAGTTTTCCGGCGATTTTCTGTTCCGTATTTGCAGTCATACCGATTGCTTTCTTTGATGCAATTGAAACACAAAGCTTGTTGAGATAGTCAAGAGATGCAGGAAGTAACTGTTTTCTTGCCATTTCAATCATGGTACGAGCTTCAATACGTCTTGTCTTTGAATATTTTTCAAGATGAATTTCAGTTCTTGCAATAAGTTCACTTTTATTGTAAATGCCGAATTTACGGAGTATTTTAAGATTTTTTTCGTCTGTATAATGTGGCATACAGTCAACAATTGACGGATAATTCGGCAATCCACGTCTTTCGGCTTCCTTTACCCATTCAGGAGAATAACCGTCGCCATTGAAAATAATACGTCTGTGAGCTTTCAGAACTTCTTTCAGCAGTTTTTTTAACTCCTTTTCAAACTGTTCACTGTTCTTATATGGTTCAAGTCTGTCTGCAAACCAGCTTAATTCCTCTGCCACGATAGTATTAAGCAAAGCGTTCGGACAGCCTATATTATCAGATGAGCCGACCATTCTGAACTCAAAACGGTTTCCCGTGAACGCAAACGGCGATGTTCTGTTTCTGTCTGTTGAGTCTTTCGGAAATGACGGAAGTGCATTTACTCCGATTTCAAATGCCTGAGCCTGAGTTTTATAAACACCGTCCTCCTCAATTGCTTTAAGTACTGCATCAAGTTCTTCACCTAAAAACATGGAGATAATTGCAGGAGGTGCTTCATCTGCACCAAGTCTGTGGTCATTTCCTGCTGATGCTGCGGAAAGTCGCATAAGGTCGGCATATTCGTCAACACCTTTAATCAATGCACAAAGGATAGTGAGGAACTGCAAATTCTCCATAGGCGTATCGCCTGGGTCAAGCAGATTCTGTCCGTCATTTGTAGTCATAGACCAGTTGTTGTGTTTTCCCGAACCGTTTATTCCCTCAAACGGCTTTTCGTGGAGCAGGCACACAAGACCGTGACGGAGTGCAACTTTCTCCATGACTTCCATAGCAAGTTCATTCTGGTCTGTACCAAGATTTGATGTTGTGAAAATAGGTGCCATTTCATGTTGTGCTGGTGCAACTTCATTGTGCTTTGTCTTTGAGTAAATTCCAAGTTTCCATAATTCCATATCCAAATAAGCCATATATGATGCGATACGTGGCTTTAAATTAGCAAAATACTGGTCGTCAAGTTCCTGACCCTTCGGCGGTTTTGCACCGAAAAGTGTTCTGCCTGTCAATACCAAGTCTTCTCGCTGGTCGTATTTTGCCTTGTCGATAAGGAAATACTCCTGCTCCGCACCGACAGTTGAAGTGACTCTTGTCACATTTTCATTTCCGAAAAGCTTCAAAAAACGTACAGCAGACTTGCTTAAAGCGTCCATTGAACGCAAAAGCGGAGTTTTCTTGTCAAGAGTTTCACCAGTATAGGACACGAAAACAGTTGGTATATACAAACTTCCCTCTTTTACAAAACAATAAGAAGTCGGGTCCCATGCGGTGTATCCTCTTGCGGAACTTGTCTGCCTTAATCCGCCTGACGGAAATGAAGAAGCATCAGGCTCACCCTTTATAAGTGCCTTGCCCGAAAACTCCATAAGAGCAGTACCGTTTGCCCCGATACTTATAAATGAATCATGTTTTTCTGCTGTTGTACCAGTCATAGGCTGAAACCAGTGTGTATAGTGAGTTGCACCAAGTTCCAATGCCCAGTCCTTGATAGCATTTGCAACAACGTCTGCTGTTTCCATGTCAAGCGGTACACTCTTTTCCATAGTGCGTCGCAGATTTTTATAGATGTTTTTCGGCAGTTTTGCTTTCATGACTGTTTCATTGAATACATTACAGCCGAAAATCTCCGGAATATTAGTCATATACTTTTCCTCCCATATTTCAATCAGTTATTACATTATAACATATTTATCAGGGGCGGTCAATATTCACGGAAAAATTTTTTTATTTGTAACTGCTTCAACTATTTCTTTGATTATTATTTTTTCCTCCTATTACAATTTCGCCGTGCTTCTCCTCATATTGTTCAATGCAGTCACGAATTAAAATCAAAATCTGTCCGTTTGCGGAACGTGCATCATAA
>CAMWKY010000089.1 GCA_947174965.1 uncultured Ruminococcus sp.
ATTCTGGGATATGGAATATATTCCAGAATACTAAAGAAACAAGTTAACTTCTGTTTTTGGCAGGAGTTTTTTATTCGTGTTCAGTAAATTAAAAAAATTTTAACGAAAGGAATAATTATAATGGAAAATAAACGAACTTTTACAAATCGTCTTATATGTTACTTTGTGGGACTGTTTATAATGACAATAGGTATAGCATTATCTGTAAAATCTGATTTAGGAGTATCGCCAGTAAGTTCAATCCCATATACACTAACTGTTTGTTGTGGTATAGAAATGGGCAAGGCAACTATTATGTTTCACTGCGTACTTATTGTTATACAGATACTTATTTTACGAAAAAATTTCAGGCTCAAATCATTATTACAACTGCCTGTTGGAATAGTTTTCGGCTATTTCACTACACTCTGCAACTCTCTTGCCGACCGTCTGCCGTCAACGGACAATTTTTTCATAAGAATATGTATGATTCTGATAAGCGTTATACTTGTTGCAATCGGGATATTCCTCTATCTTCCTGCCGATATTATGCCACTTGCCGGAGAAGGTGTCATGCAGGCGGTTTCTGATGTGCTGAAAATTGAGTTTGCAAAAATCAAGGTTGCGTTTGATGTAACTATGGTTATAGTTTCGCTTATCACTTGTCTTATCGTTCTGCACACTCTCGGCAGTGTCGGAATAGGTACAGTTATAGCGTCTTTGCTTGTTGGAATAGTTCTCGGACAGATAAAAAAATTGTGGGCAAAATTAAAGGCTGTCGCATAAAATTTTTATGCGGTTGCCGTTTTTTTCTTGCAAGGCTATTGACGTAACAGAAAAAAAATGGTAAAATAAAGTATTGACTAAATTATCTGCACTAAAAGGAGAGACGTTATGAAACTGACAAGAATTATTTCAGCTGTAGTTGCTTCTGCTTTATCTGTCAATATGATTGCATCTGCAACGGACAGCATTAAAATAAGTGATATAAGAGATTTACAGAGTTATCTTACAGAAGAAAAAACAATCAGCGACGAACAGTATATTCTTTTTGATATGGACAAAGATAATTCTATAGATGTTTTTGACTATATCCTTATGAAACATGAACTGCTTGAAAACGGTGTCGGCGTTGATTATAAGGTTGAAACAGACCAGTTTTTCAACTATTACAAGAATACAATATATACATGGCATGAAGATAAAATAAGTGCTTCAGGTATTATTACTTCTGTAGGCGAACTGATAAACTATCTGTCAATGTTCTATGAGGATATTGTTTTTCAGAAATATACTACAAAATATAACGAGAGCTTTTTTGAAAAAAATATTCTTCTTGTTAATTCATTTTATCAGTTGTGCGGAAAAAATCCGTCGTTGTCTGTAGATTCTGTTGACTTTACTTATGATACACTTAATATATACGTGACTGATTATGATGCACAGACTGCTGATAATTATGTTTCTGCCTTGTTTACTCAAATAACAATTTCAAAAGATGACTACTATTCTCAACCTGTTGCATGGCACATTACAGAACAGCACCCGCAGACAACAACAACTGCAACTGCTACAACAAAACCAACTGAAACAACAGTCACTACTACAACCACAACAACACCTCCTGTTGAAAATAAAAAGCTGATAGATGTCAAGAATATCATGCAGAATCCTGAACTCCCGACAGGCTGTGAAGTTACATCACTTACAATACTGCTTAATCATATGGGCTTTTCAGTTGATAAAGTCACAATGTCAAGGAATTATCTGCCAAAGCTTGATTTTTACTGGAATAACGGTATATATTACGGTGCTGATTTCAGAACGACATTTGCAGGAAATCCTGAATCGGAATACTCATATGGCTGTTATGCTCCGTGTATTGAAACAACAGCAAATGCTTATTTAAGTGATATGAACTCCGCAAAAAAAGCGCACGCTTTAAAGGGTGTGACTTTTGAAAATCTTCTGTCGGAATATATAGATAATGATATGCCAGTGCTTATATGGATAACAAGCAGTAATCTGCACGAGCCTTATTATACGTCAATATGGACTACTCCGGAGGGAAAAGAAGTTCAATGGCTTGCCTATGAGCATTGTGTTGTTATGACAGGCTATGACAAGGACAATCAGCTTATATATGTATCAGACCCACTGAAAGGCAATATTTCTTATGACTACACCAAATTCAGACAGAGATACATTGATATGGGAGAACAAGCTTTATACATAAAATAACTTGAAAGGGAAAACTTATGATTGTAAAATTACTTGCACACACGCCCGAACCTGAAAAAATTGCTGCATCTGCTGCTAAACTGTGCTATTCAAGCAGTGATATTACTTCAATAATGGACGGGCTTACAGAAGAAAAGACAGAAAGTTTCATTGATATGCTTGTATCAGTCGGACATGAAAGTGTTATGGAACACGTCAGTTTCACTTTTGGAATAGAGGGAATCTCCCGTGCCTGTTCACATCAGCTTGTAAGGCACAGAATAGCATCATATTCACAGAAGAGTCAGCGGTATGTAAACGAAAATGCGTTTGAATACATCACACCGCCAGTCATTGCGGAAGATGTTGAAGCAAATGCAGAGTTTGAGCGTGTGATGCATGAACTTAATGAAAGCTATGCAAAAATTGCCGATATTCTCACAGAAAAGCACAAGCAGGAGTTTATTTTGCAGGGAATGGACGAAAAAACCGCACGCACAAAGGCACACAAGCTTGCAAATGAAGATGCAAGATTTATACTTCCTAATGCCTGCGAGACTAAAATTGTTGTTACTATGAACGTCCGTTCGCTGTTCAACTTTTTCCGTCACAGATGCTGTAACCGTGCGCAATGGGAGATAAGAGCTGTTGCAAATGAAATGCTTCGTCTTTGTTTGGAAACTGCACCGAATATATTCAAGTATGCAGGACCTTCAT
Organism: uncultured Ruminococcus sp.; assembly: GCA_947174965.1. GTDB lineage: Bacteria > Bacillota > Clostridia > Oscillospirales > Ruminococcaceae > Ruminococcus. Next base: position 2,917 of record CAMWKY010000089.1, read on the forward strand.
GTGTTGCGGAGGGAAAATGCCCTGAAGGAAAAATGACCTGTGGAAAGATGCAGGAAGTACATGAATATTTCGACAGATTCAGGAAAAACAATGCTTGATTTCAGAAAGATTGCTTTATCGGACAAGGAAAAAATTGACTCCGCACTGAAAAAGTCTGATTTTATGGGCTGTGAGTATTCTTTTGCAAATAATCTTGCATGGTGCAGACTTGCCGATTCAAGAATATGCTTTTACAAAGACTTTTATATAATATGTGCATTTGATACGCCCGATAAAATACCTGTTTTCACGTTTCCGTCAGGTGACGGCGATTATATTGAGTTATTCCGTGAGATGCGTAAATTCAGCGAAAATATGGGTTTTCCACTCAAAATAAGCGGAGTTTCTGAAAAGTCTCTTGACATTCTGAATCAGCTTTTTTCAGGTGAGTTTACAGCAGTTCGTGACCGTGACAGCAGTGACTATATTTACAGCAGGCGTGATTTAGCTGAATTATCGGGGAAAAAGTATCATCAGAAAAGAAATCATCTTGCAAAATTCAAAAAGCTGGATTATCAGTTTTCGCATATTCAGGAAAAAGATTTTGATGAGTGCATATATTTTCTGACTGAAAACTACAACGACAAGGCAGATACAGAACATTCTGCAATTGCCGAACAGTACGCAATAAACACATATTTCAGCTATTTTCACAAGCTTGAACTTGTCGGCGCTATAATCAGAATCGACGGAAAAATCTCCGCTGTTACAATAGGTGAGCCGTTGAACTCAAATACATTCTGCGTACATATCGAAAAGGCGGACAGGTCATACGACGGAATTTATGCAGGGATAAACAACTGCTTTGTCCGTTCATGTATGAGTAATTTTGAATTTGTCAACCGTGAAGAAGATTTAGGAATAGAGGGATTAAGAAAGGCAAAACTTTCTTATTATCCCACATTCCTTTTAAATAAGTATATTTTAACATTCAGATAAGAAAGGAATAAGAAAAATGATTTATGTTTATCTTGCTGATGGATTTGAGGAAACAGAGGCTATAACCCCTATTGATATGCTAAGGCGAGCAGAAAAAAAGGTTATAACAGTGGGAGTGGGAGACAATATCGTCATGAGTTCTCATGGTGTACCCATTGTGACTGATACAATCGTACAGGAAGCACCGCTTACAGATGAACTTGAAATGATAGTTTTGCCGGGTGGTATGCCAGGAACTCTAAATCTTGAAAAATCGGAGTATGTTCAGAAAGCAATTGATTTCTGCATGGAAAAAAATATCCCGATAGGTGCTATATGCGCCGCACCGTCCATTCTAGGACACAAAGGACTGCTCAAAGGCAGAAAAGCTGTATGCTATCAGGGGTTTGAATCACAGCTGGAGGGGGCAGAGGTTTGCACAAGTGCTGTTGAAACGGACGGAAATATAATTACAGCAAGAGGAGCAGGCGTTGCAATGCAGTTCGCCCTTGCACTTGTTGAAAAAGCTGTATCAAAGGCAGAAAGCGAAAGACAGTTCAAAGCTGTAATGTGTGAGTAACATGGATAAAAAAGACCTAAGAAAGCATTTTTCAGCTGTACGAAAATCGGTGCATAGTATAGAAAAAGATATACAAATATTAAAGGGACTTTTTCTTTTGGACAAGTTTGTCAATGCCGATATAGTTCTTATGTACGCATCATATAAAAGTGAGCCTGATACATGGATTCTGATGTCGCAATGCAATGCACGTCACATAAAAACAGCGTTTCCTAAATGCAATGATGATGGTACAATGATTTTTTATGTTGTAAACGGCAGTGCAGGACTTTCAAAAGGAAAATACGGTATTTCTGAACCGACTGAAAATCCTGATGCTTTACCTGAAATAACGGAAAAAACCGTCTGTATAGTTCCAGGGCTTGCATTTACAGAACACGGTGAAAGATTGGGCTATGGCGGAGGATTTTATGACAGGTTTCTTGCTGAAAATACAAATATATATACAATAGCACTCGCATATGAAAAGTGTATTGCTGAAAGTCTGCCGATTGAAAAGCATGACATAAAAGTCAAATCTATTATTACAGAGGAAAGGACAATAATTTGTAATGAATGATAAAAATGAAAATCATGATGTTGTAAACGACATTATCAATGACATGAAAAATCAGAGTGACGAAATTATAGAAGAACTTGAAAATAGTCACAAAGATGATTCAATTGAAAGTGATTTGCCCGAAAATGACAAATCATTTCAGAATGTACAGACAGAACAGGATTTTTCCATAAGACAGACGAAAAAAAATCAATCCAAATCCAAAAAGAAAAAGAAGAAGAAAAAGCACAGCAAAGTGCCAGGAGTTCTTATTCTTGTAACACTTATTTTTGGTGTTTCTATAATATCATCTCTTGTAATTATCGGTTACGGAAAGGATATGCTCGGAATAGGAAAAAGCGAAGATACCCACGTTATAATTGTGCCTGACGGTGCTACAACGGAAGAAATAGCACTTATGCTTGAAAGTGATAATATAATAAGGTCGTCAAAAGCTTTCAAGATGTTTGCAGACCTCCGAAACAAAGACATCAGCTATATTGCAGGCGAACATTTTATCCGTCCGAATATGGCTTATGAAACGCTTATAAATGAGCTTACGCAACTTCCGACTGAAGAATTTGGCGATTCAGTTTCAGTTACATTCCCTGAAGGTGTTACACTTATTGAGGCTGGATATATTCTTGAAGAAAATAATATATGTGATGCAGAAGATTTTGTTTTCTATTTCAATTCAGGCGGTTTCGGTCTTGATTTTGAAAATCAGCTTCCTGCCGATACATCATTTAAATTTCAGCGTATGGAGGGTTATTTATTCCCTGATACCTATATTTTCTATGAAAACAGTGATGTTGAATCAGTATGCCAGAAGATTTACTATAACTTCGATAAAAAGATGAGTGAAAACGGTAGACTTGAAAAAATGGAAAGTCTTAATCTTACTCTTGACAGACTTGTAACATTTGCTTCAATTGTACAAAAAGAAGCTGCAACTACAAATGATATGGATAACGTAGCATCTGTATTCTGGAATCGTCTTAACAATTCAGATATATTCCCGTTGCTCCAGTCCGACCCGACTTCAAACTATTCAAAAGATGTTATACGTCCGAATATGGAATATTATAATCAGACTATTATTGATGCCTATGATACCTATAAGAGTCCGGGACTTCCGCCGGGAGCAATATGCAATCCGGGTATAGAAGCAATTGATGCTGTACTTGCCGCAAAAGAGACAGACTATTTCTATTTCATTGCCAATATCCATACAAATGTTACTTACTTCTCCGAAACCCTTGAACAGCATGAAGAATATCAGGCATTAATTGAACAGCAGTATGCAGAGGAGGAAATGCAGGAAAATGGCTAATCTTGAAGTGCTTGCACCAGCAGGTGATGAGGAACGTTTAACATCGGCACTTAATTATGGTGCTGATGCTGTTTATCTTGGACGACAGCAATTCGGCATGAGAGCATCTCCCATGAATTTTGACTTTGAACAGCTTGTAAACGCTGTAAAATCGGCACATTCAAAGGGTGTTAAGGTATATCTTACCTGCAACACCCTGCCACGAAACAATGAACTTCCATTTTTTGAAAAATTCGTGAAAGAAGCTGTTGAAGCTGATGTTGACGCACTTATAGTTGCTGATATTGGCTTGCTTATGCTCATAAAAAAATACGCTCCTGATATGGAAATACACATCTCAACACAGACGGGAATCGTAAACTATGCCACAGCACGAGAACTGTATAATCTCGGTGCTAAAAGAATTGTACTTGCAAGAGAACTTACATTAGATGAGATTGCAGAAATAAGGGCAAAAACAAATCCTGATATGGATATTGAGTGCTTTGTACATGGTGCTATGTGCGTATCATTTTCGGGAAGATGTTTATTGTCGCAGTATCTTGTAAACCGTGATGCAAATCGTGGAGAATGCGCTCAACCTTGTCGCTGGGGCTATCATCTCATGGAAGAAAAGCGACCGGGACAGTATTTTCCCATATTTGAAGACGAAAAAGGAACATATATTCTCAACGCAAAAGATATGTGCATGATTGAACATATTGACAAGCTTGCCGAAGCAGGTGTTACAAGTCTGAAAATTGAGGGACGTGCAAAATCGGCTTATTATGTATCTGTTGTGACAAACGCTTACAGAATGGCTGTTGACGAATACTGCAAAGACCCATATAATTTCAGACTGCCTGACTGGATTCGTGATGAAGTCTACAAAGTAAGCCACAGACAATACTGCAACGGATTTTTCTTTGGAACTCCTGAAAACTCACAATACTACGAAAACAGCGGATATATACGCAATTATGATGTAGTTGCTATAGTGGAAAGATGTGAAAACGGCACTGTTTACTGCACACAGCGAAACAGATTCTTTGCAGGGGACGAAGTTGAGATTCTCTCACCAATGCAAAAGCCTGTTTCTATGGTGCTTGACAGACTTTTCGATGAGAATGGCAATGAAATTTCTACAGCAAATCATGCTATGATGAAATTTTCTTTTAATTCTGATTATATTTTTCCGAAGGGTGCTATAATCAGAAAGGCAGTAGATTAAGGAGTGATTTTATATGTTCAGCAAGGCAAAATCTGATTTTCAGAAGATAATTAAATCAAAAGATTTAAAGGAAATGTTCAGCAACCTGAAATATGTACATATTGAAATCATTGCAGTTATCTCAATGTTTCTCTTTCTTGTGTCACCTGCACTTGAAATGGCAAGTAATCTTAAATCCAATATAATATATGAAATAGAGGCAACATATTA
>CAMWKY010000090.1 GCA_947174965.1 uncultured Ruminococcus sp.
AATTTTTCTATAAAATTTTATAATTTCTGCGTATATTTTTTATATAGTCATCCTATTTGACAACAAAATAAAAATATGAGTAAGAGTAAAGATTTAAGAGAAGCAGCAGTAGCATATAAAAAACAGGAAAAATATTCAGAGTATCAGCAAGTACACAGCGGAACAATGAACTCATAACTTTTTGAAATGTGGTTTGAAAAGTGTCTGTTGCCATACCTTGAAAAAGGTATGACAATTGTACTCAGCGGTGATACTCAGAAGCAGATTGAACTTGAAAACTCTCTTATCAGTATGGCGAGAGAAGTTATCTTTGATTGCATGATATATGTTTAACTGTGAACGGCTGTGCTTTCGGGCGCAGCCGTTCATTTTGGGATAGCTATTTTAGCCGTTTATTCAATATCCAATGCTTCCTGCTCCAACTTGCAATTTTGTTCAAGCATATACGTTACTGTATTCGAAAATTCACTGTCCACAAGATTTTTCAATCGTTTTCTGTCATTATCCGTTAATGGTTTTGTATAGGCTGAATAATGGCGTAATGTATCTGTATCCATTTGATATGGAAGAAAGTGAATGCCTGTTTTCTTTCTCAGATGAAGCAGAATATAGAATCCTCCTGCGTCAATATCACCGTAATGATAGTAGAAAATTTGCGGATTCTGCTCGTATATTTTTCTGATAAAATTTCTACGGTGTGAATTATGGTATCCGCCAAGATAAAGTGAAAAGGTATCTGGCTGGGAGAAATGATTAAATGTTGTCAGGTTTTCAATCGTTATCACTCTGCTACCTGTGATTTCAATTTTATCTATGCTTTTCAAAAGGACAGACGAAATCGCAATATCACCGTTCATAACAGACAGGTCAATTATCTGTCCGCATATTTTTATAACAGCGCAGCCTTTTATGTAAACATGACCGGGATTTTTAACGATGTTCAAATCTTCAAGTATGGTTTCCTCCTGCGGAAAATCCCCATACTGAAACAGAAGTCTTGTGACCTTGTGTTTGATTTTTTCAAAAACTTTGGAATCTCCGAACACTTTGACCGAGAAATCTCTGATATAAGTTTCATCGGGAATATCAAATATTTCTGATACGGCTTTCAGTATATTTTCGTATTCTTCAAAATCTCCCTCAAAGTATTCTGCTTTTTTATTACTTTGTATTCTTTCAATTTGTGACTGACAGTATCCTGCAAGAACATTGTTTTTATTTGCGTAAATTGTAAGCAGGTGAAGCAACCGTTCATTTGTATCTGACTTTGGTATTCTTGAAATAAATGCATATATCTCGTTGAGCTTATGCGTATTTAATGTAACGCTGTCAATGACTCCATTTTTCTTTTTTGACAGAGAAATATATTCACAGCGTTCAAGCTCCGAAATAGCTTCATTGATACTGATATAGAGGTCATATTCCGCTTCATCACCATATTTCGGAAAGAGCTTTATCAGCTTAACTGAAAAGCTCTGACCTCTTTTATTATCGCCTGTAAAGCTCTTACTTCGCTCATATTTATCAAGCAGGCAGTTCAGGATTTTCTTTTTATAATTCGTCATAGGAGAACTCCTCTGCAAAGCTGTTATGACTGCTATCTGTATATATCATAACAATATTGTCCGCCTGTTCACCAATCAGCTCCAATCTTGATGTAGGTGCAGCGAGAATTATCTGGAAATTCTGTGACTTAAAGAACGTGAGCATACTCTCGATACGTTCCTCGTCCATTTTATCAAAGGCTTCGTCAAGCATAATCACTCTTATCGTTTCGCCTGTGCTGTAAAGCAGAGCAAAAGAAGCTGCAATCGCCACATAGTACGGTGTCTGTGTTTCACCGCCACTTTTCTCTCTGTAGATTTTAGAGAACTTTTGCGATTTTCCGTCCTTTGAGATTATTTCTATATCATAATCAAGATAGCTGCGATAATCGGTATATTCACGTAAAACATCATCACCTTTTTCGTCCGAAGCGGTCAGCTTTGAAAACAGCTCATTCATTTCGTCGTGATATTCTTCATCAAACTGTGTTGAAAACAGATTGAAGCCACCCAGATTAAAGTCCGACATAATCATATTATAAAGCCGTTTTTTACACTTATCTGCCGAATAGTCAAACCGATAGGAATCATTGCCGTAATAAATAGGCTTAAGGGTTTTATTCAGCTCCTTGAACAGTGTAATGGCATTTTGGATATTTTCACGCATTTTTGCAAGGAAACTCTCTCTGAACTCTGTTTCACAGTTATCCTTAATGGTTCTTAGCTGTTCCTCGTATCTGATAAGGTCATGCTTCGCAAGCGTGCTGTATTCCTCGGAATACGCAGACATCATGCCGATACCTGTACCAAGCTCACTGTCCTTGTATCTGGTCTGAGCCTGAATAAGCTCGTTTGTTTTATCGTTTCTTTTATTTACAAGACTTGTTCTGTACGGCTGCTGATTTGTAAAAATCGTATCTGCGGACTTCGTTTTTTTATGCTCCTCAAACTTATGTCGTGCTTCGGATAATGCCGTTTCATTTCCTTTGCACATATCACTTATCTGTGATTCAATACCGTTGACAACCGTTTCAAACTGTCCAATATCAACCGTAAGATTTTCTATTGCAAGTCGATTTTTGGTAATAGACTGTTTAACATTGTCAAGTTCAGTGTTTTTACTGCCCACTTGTTCTTTCAGTTCATCAACTTCCATTTGTAGCTGTAAATAGGTAGGTTCATTTTCAGCTTCTTTCAGTTTTTGATTCAATAAACGGATATCCTCTGTGATTTTCTGCATTTCGATTGGAGCAGTAATAACAGGCTTCAATATTTCAAAGTTACACTGTCTGATAACCGAAAGTATCATATTATAATTTGATTCCTGCGTTTTAAGCTCTGATTTTTTGGATGATTTATCTTCATACTCAGCTTTCTTGATTTTCAGTTGCTGTTGCAAAGCGTATTTGCCGATATATGGCATATTGTAGATTTTAGGGTCAATCTTTCTGAGCGCATTGCCGTGATAAAGCATACAGCCTTGCGTAATGGCGATTCGATATTCTTTCAGCTCCGAAACGCTTTCACACATTGCCACCCTGCCAAGAAGATAGCAAACATAGGCATACGCATATCGGTTTTCACTGGTGACAACGCTTGCAAGGCTCGTTGCATCAGGCGTAACATCTGTTTTCAGCTTGGCTGTATTGACAATAGCTGCCGTATGTATTTTTGACTTGTATTTGTCGTAAACCTCAGCAGCGATGTCATAATAGACAGGTTCTACAATAATATAGAATCTCTGTGAATTAAGATAACCCTCGACCGCATTCTGCCATCTGCTATCAGATATTTCAAGAATATCGGCAAGGATATGTACCTCCGAAACGATACCTCTTGCAGAAAATTCACGCTGTATCGCTTCTTTCAGCATTGTGACATTTTTGTCATAGGTGAGCTTGTTTTTCTCAAGGTCTTTTATCTCTTTGGAGAGTTGTTCAAGAGCCTTGTTCAGAGCAGTCAGTTCAGCCTTTGTTTCCGCTAATTGATTCTGAATGCTGCTCTCTGCTTCTGCAAATGCACATTCCATTTCAATAACGATACTGTTTCTGCGCTGAATATCCATTTCAGTTTGTTCCAAAGAAGAAATTTCGCTGTTGGTTACCGTGCTATACTCGTGAATATACCGCAGAGCTGTTCGTATTCTTTTTAACTGTTCTTTCAGTTGATAAAGCTGGTTAGACAGGGTGCTTTTATCTTTTTCCTTATCCTTTATATCGGATTTGATAGAGCCAATCAGCAAAGCAGATTCCCCTGAATTCAACGAAGTCTGAACATTGATGTATCTCTCGTTCAGTCTTTGTATATCAGCACTGAGAGCATTACAAGCTTTTTCGTCCTGCACCAATCGTTGCTCTGCAAGCCTTATCTGACTTGTCATATCGGCAATACTTGCTTTTTTCGCTTCCGCTTCTGCAATCTTTATCAGAATGTCTATCACAAGTATCTGCTCATCAAAATGCAATATATCTTCATATTTTTTCTGAATCGCTTCAAGCTCATTTACCTGTTTCTTTACTTCCTCCACAAGGAACTGCATTTCTTTCAGATTGCGGATATTCTCACGAAGTGCGTCAATATCAATATTTTTCTCAGGCAGAATAAACTGCGAGACAAAGCTCTTGACATCTTTCATTGGCTTGAATGCAATTGACTTTGCAAGAAGCTCAAAGAAATTATCCTGTAAATGACCAAGACGAGACTTAAATCTATCCTTTGCAAGTGAAGTCTGATGAATAAACACTACTCTTTTACCGTTGTTTCTGAACTGTTCGTCTTTTGCGGGCTTATTATCTACAATAAAGGATAGCTGGTCAAGTGTACCCTCCTCACAAAACCACTTTTTCTTTATTTCACTTTCAATATCAGGTGAATCAAATTTTGCACCAATCACGAAATAATGTTGTTTGCTTTTTTCGTATACTTCAAGCGCAATATAAGAGATGACTGCACCTTTTCTAATATATTCACTGCCCTCTTCACCTGTTTTACCTCTGACATAGGTTTTCAGACTGCGTTTGCTTTCTGCCCCCACAGCGAGATTGAATTTTCGACTGTTGGTGGTGAGTATGAGCTGAATTGCGTCAAGAATTGTGGACTTGCCTGCTCCGTTATCGCCGGAAAACAAATTCGTATTTTTCAGGTGTATCGTTTCATTGCTGAAATAATGCCAATTGACAAGTCTGAGTTTAGTCAATATCTTCTTCGTCTGCATAGCTTTCTGTTTCACCGCCGTTCACATATTTATCAAGTTTATCTTTCGTTTCTTCATAGACTGTATTCAGCTCTGTCCCATCAAAAGCAAGTATAACTGAGGGATAAATCTGCAATCGTGTATCAGGATTTCCAATATCAGCGTCAAGATTATTGATGATATGGTATTTTTTCAATAAACCAAGTGCAGAGCGCATATCTTTTTTTTTCAGCCGTTCATTTCTCAGACTGCGGTATCTGTCATATAACTCGTCAACATATACAATCACATTTTCTGTCTGAGACAGCTTTTTCTTTTCCTCTATAAAAATAAGCCGTAGGATAAGAAGTATCATACTGTCAAGCAGCTTCAGACGGATACGTCCTGTGCCATAAGTATTGTTAAGGGAGATTACGCCGTATTCTTCATTAATTGAAATATCATAGCCGAGCAAATCAAAATAGGTGATAAACAGTTCTTTTTCTTTCAGTATGAAGTAGTAGCTATTTTTTGTTTCGGTACAGCTCTTTAGGATAAAGCATTCATTCAGGAGCTTATTGGCATTTATCCTGAATTTATCCTTTGACACACTGCCGAGAAATTTATCAAGATGTGTTTCATAATCCATGCTATTTTGCCCTCCTTTTCAGAGTAAAATCTTTGAATGTGAAGCCATTATTGCATATGATATTTTCTTTTGGCAGAACAATATATTCGGAGCGTTTATCTCTACCGTAAATACTAATAAAAATCAACCGTATCATATCACGCTTTGTATGCACTTCGATCTCTGACGCATTGATTTCTTCTCTGTCTTTCAGCAAAATCCGTACAAATGCATTGATATTCTTTCTTGAAAAGCGTTGTTTATTCTTTTCTTTCAGTGCAATTCGTCTTTGAAGTATTTCTTCTTCCGAGATGGTCTGCGGTGTGAAGATTTCGTCCACATCAACAATCTTTTTGGAGATACCGATAGTTTTGAGTGATTCTCCGCCGATAAAACTCTGCGGAAATAGATTGAATATCCTGCAATAATCATCAGGCACATCATCATAAATGCCATATTCTTCTTCGAAATCAAATGTATTTGCAAGACATCTCAGGATTGTAGAGATTTTCCCCTCTATATTGTTGGTATTCAAAAACGCAAGTTTCGCCCTGTTGACCGCACTTCTCAGGTATTTGGAATGCTTGCGTTCTATTTCTTTTTCAATATCATCATAGGAATCAAAATATCCTATCACATTTGTGATTATTTCTATGACCTTATCGCTTGCTTCGGTTTTGTCGTTTTCTCCCTCAATATTCTGGTAACCGATGATTGCTCTTTCCATAATTGCTTCATCACTCAATATATCACGGAGACGGCTTACAATCGTGTTGCGGAATCTCGAAACATTATCATTGGTTTTCATGCGGTGATATGCCTTTGAGCCGATGTTTTCATTGTAGGAAAAGAAATGATCCATAAGCTCTTCGGGAGTTTGTCCCTCTGTCAGCTCATCAATATATTTTCTGATACCTGTATTGAGTTTTTTCAGTTCTGTGAAAAGTGCAAGCGTTCTGTCATACACTGGATTGATAATCTGCGGATATGGTCTGTCATATAGATTTTCATTGGTAAGAAGCGAATAAATTGCAGAGACTTCGCTTTGATATTCCATTTCCTTTACGTCAGTAATGTCAGCGAAAGCCTGCATAATGGTAACTGAATGGTTGGGCATAACGATTTTCGCACGCTGATCGTTGTCGAATTCATATTCGAGCCATCCGTATGCTTTGAGTTTTCGGAGAAATTCATTTGCTTTGGCACGAGAATCCTTGAAGACCTCTGCGCCGTCCTCAAATTGTATATCAGCTGAACTGTTTTGGTCAAAATAGTCCGTAAGCTGTAAAACAAGCACTTCCTTATCTATACCATAGGATAACTCCGTACGATACGATTTATAGATGATTTCAAGACAGTCAATGAATATGTTCTGATATTTACCTGTAAGTGCCTTAAAAAATTCAACTCCCGTTATGCTGAAAATATTCATTGGCTGCACCTCCATATCTTTTTATCTTATCAAAATATACAATATACCATTATAATTATAGCACAATATTACTTATTTTGTCAATTAAATATTGTTAGATACAATTCAACTTCGACTTCGCTGGAATCAAAGTTCCTCACAAAAGAGCCAAGAAGCAAAGCTCCTCAGCTCTATAGAAATACCCACTTACTTAATCTCCGTAAATATTACCTGATAACTCAGTTCCGTAAACTCTCTGAGAAAGTTCATATCCGAAAAGTTCAGCCCATAATTCTGAGACTTGATGCGTGAGAACTGCACCTGTACAATGCGGTAACTGTCCGTATCGGCACAATAATCAAGTATGCTCAATATATCAAAAATCGTTTCAGTATCTTTCAAACTGTACCAATCTTCAAGATATATTATATGCTACACAAGTAGCATTTGTTAAACAAAAATAATTGGAATCATATAGATTCTACCTTTTGCATAAATATGGCGGGAACATTGTGACTATATTTTGGAAGAAATATAACGAGCTGTGTGATGAACACAGTGTGAAGCCGAGAGCTGTAGCCACAGAATTAATAATTTCGGGAGCGACTTTCACCAAATGGGTAAATGATGATATGCCAAATCTTGAAATGATACGTAAAATAACGGAATATTTCGATGTTCCAATAGATTATCTTGTCAACGAGGACGATACACCAATCATTCCCGAAGCTAATAAAAAGCGGAGCGTGTTTAAATCGGTCAACACCCTGTCACAGCGTTGGGCGAGTCTGCACCGAGAAAGCGAGATTAGCCTTGAAACTCATCTCAAGATTATTCCTTATGTGAATTGATTGTATATTGTCTTTTCTTTATTTATTATAGCATACATGATACAATTTGTCAAGAGAAATAGAAAAAATACACAGGGCTTCCGCATGAAAAAATCAAGATAATTTGTTGAAAATGACGGAGCAAA
>CAMWKY010000091.1 GCA_947174965.1 uncultured Ruminococcus sp.
TATTTATTATACTGAAAATCATATAAATAACAACAGATGAAATCATTGTATAAATCCATATTTTAAATGAATATTCAGTGAATATGAGTTCTACATCTGCATAATCCCACATTTCATAGTAGAATTTATAATCAAGCCAGCACTGTATAAAGGAAACAATTGCTGTTATCCATAAGTAGTTGAAAAATTTTTTACGCAGATACAGTTCATATATAAGAGATACAGCAGTACAAAAAATTGTAAGGAGTACAGCATTATATCCGAAAAGCCGTCCGCACGCTATATCAGTGAGAAATCCGCACAATGCACCTGTATATGCTGAAAGCATTGTATCATTGTTTATTGCAATGCACAATGCAACAGGTACAAGAAGCATTGGCTTTTTCCATGTTCCTATAGTCATAGCTGTAAATGAAATGAAGATTATAGAAATATATAAAATCCAGCGGACAATTGTTTTTATATATAGAATCCTTTTTTCACGGGGAGTTTTTATCCTCATCATCAGTCTCCTTTTTTCCGGCAAAATCAGTTATGACAAATACAGAATGTAAACGGGAAATATCGGCACAAGGCTCTATTTCAGCATATGCTGTAAGTCCGTTTGATTCAACTCCTAAACTTTTTACAGTGCCGATTGGATAATCTTTAGGAAAAAGTCCACTGCTTCCAGATGTTATTATAAGATTATCTTTCTTTATTTTGTGATTTATATTCAGGTGAGTTAATTTTGTCATATTGTTTTCAGCAGTTATAACACTTCCCTCTGTTATGCCGAAATCTGCATTTGTTGCAGAGCATACAGAAGCAATTGACAAATCAGGGGAAAGAATTGTGCGGACTGTTGCGGTATATTGTGAAACTTCGATAACAATTCCGACAATGCCTTCAGCAGTAGTTACAGGGCAGTATGGTTCTATATCGTCCGCATAGCCTTTGTCAATAGTAAACGACTTGAAAGGGTCGTTTGCGATATACCCGAGAATCTCCGCAGGCTGTGAAAAGGTGCTGTCGGGGTGTTTCTTTTTTATTACAGCAAGTTTTCTAAGTTCCTCAACTTCTGCCTGCAAGTCTTCATAATCAGCAAGTTTCTGATTGAGTTCACCTATTTTTTTTTGTAGTTCCTTATTCTGAACATAATAAAAATCGGCATTTTCATATCTGTCAATTATAGTTTCAACTTTTACAGATATGCTGTTTGTAACAAATCGCAGTGGCTTTGTTATTGTATTTATAAAAGACGCTCCTGAAAGAGAATATCCGCCCTTTGTTACAGCATAAATCATAATACCAACAAGGAAAGCAATAAAAGCAAGCAGAACTTTGAATCTTGTGCTTTTTAAAAATTCACGCAATTAAACACACCCCTTAATAGTATTTGATGTTTTCGGTTAATGCGTCCTGATATTTGCTTATATTTTCAAGAATTTTTCCCGTACCTTCTGCAACGCAGTCAAGAGGATATTCCGCAATATATACAGGCATACCTGTTTCACGGCTGATAAGTCTGTCAAGTCCACGCAGTAATGCGCCACCGCCTGAAAGTGTTATGCCGTTGTCAATAATATCTGCTGAAAGTTCGGGAGGTGTTTCCTCCAGAGTAGCTTTTATTGCATCAATGACTTTTGCAAGCGGTTCAACAAGTGCATCACGTATTTCAGATGATGTTACTGTAACATTTTCGGGCAGTCCGTTTACAAGGTTACGTCCTTTTATTTCCATTTTGTCCTCTTTTTCACCAGGAAAAGCAGAACCGATTTCTATTTTTATATTTTCTGCCGTTCTCTCACCGATAAGAAGATTATACTTTTTCTTGATGTAATTTATTATAGCAACATCAAACTGGTCGCCCGCGCATCTTATAGAACGTGATGCAACGATTCCGCCAAGTGAGATGACAGCAACTTCACTTGTACCACCGCCAATATCAATAATCATACTGCCGGCAGGGTTGTTTGTGGGAAGACCTGCACCTATTGCCGCCGCCATAGGTTCTTCAATTATAAGAACGTTCTTTGCTCCTGCTTTCTGACAGGCTTCACGTACAGCACGTCTTTCAACAGGAGTTACACCAGAGGGAATACATATTATAACATTGGCTTTTGTCAATATTGTACCCCTCAATGCTTTTTTTATGAACTCCTCAAGCATTGTTATGGTAATTTCAAAATTTGCTATAACACCGTCTTTAAGCGGTCGTACGGCAACGATAGAACCGGGAGTTCTTCCGATAACTTCTTTAGCCTCCATGCCGACATATCTTGTCTTGTCGGTTCTTGTGTTGACGGCAACAACAGACGGCTCACGTATAATAATGCCTTTTCCACGCAGATATACAAGAGTATTTGCAGTGCCTAAGTCTATACCAATATCTTTTGTAAACATTTTGTCGCTCCTTAATATTTCTATAATCCATTAATTTATTATAACACTAATTCCGCAAATAGACAATATTTTTGAAAGAAAAATTTTTCCTTGTATAAGCAAAAAAATATGTACATTATTTAGCAAAAAGTTTTGAAGATGTTTTGTTGTATATAATAATAGCAGCTATCATAAAAAGTATTTGTGCGACGTTTACAGTTATGCTTATACCGAATGTAAGTTGTATTACATCAATGTCAACAAAAGTTCCCGGTTCAAATGCAAATGTTTTGGAATATCCAAGCCAGCTAAGACCGTCTGTTCCAATAACCATATTGCCGAGCATATTTCCGAGAACTATTGCACACATTATAAGGAAACACATATAACAAGTATATTTCATAGAAAAACTCCTTATTTTTATTTTAATCCAGACGACCCAAATCCGCCTTCGCCACGTTCTGTTTCTGTAAGAGTTTCACTCACTTCAATTTCAGGAAACAGAACTTTTGTCGGAATAAGCTGTGCAATTCTCATTCCATGTTCAACAACAAACGAATTTTTTCCATGATTTATCAGCGGTATAAACCACTCACCACGATAATCGCTGTCAACAACGCCAACGCAGTTTGCAAGTGAAACGCCATATTTTGTTGCAAGTCCTGAACGTGGATAAATCAGCATAGCAACGTCATCACAATCAGACATAGCCGTCAGCCCCGTCGGAATCATCTTTATTTCTCCTGATTCCAGTGTAACAGGCTCATCAAGACAAGCATATATATCAAGTCCTGCACTTGCTTCTGTGGCTCTTGACGGAATTATTGCTTTTTCGTCAGTTTTTTTGAAAGTCAGTTTCATCAATTTACACCTCTGTAATATAGTCCTCTTGTAATGTTTTTTGTCGGCTTTATACCTGATAAAGCGGATTTTGTCTGTTCTGCATCTTCGTCATAAAGCATAACAACAGCAAAGCTTATTCCTGAAAATTCATTGATTTTGTCTGCCATGTAGAGTATATCGGAGTTAAGAATCTCTACATAGTCTCCGAAGCAGGCAACAGGCAGTTTTCTTGCTGTTCTGTCAGTTATATAGCCAGTACAGTTTTTACAGCCGATTTCATTTTTTATAGGACAGTTTCTTGTCAGCATAAGCGGAAGCCTGCCATAAACTACAGCACCCACACGTATTTCCGTTTTCAATTGTCTGAATTGACTGACAGTAGCTTCCACAGAGAAAATGCAGTCTTCAAGACCAAGATTTTGCAGATATTCAGCACTGAATGAATTGAATACATTTAACGTGAAATTTCCATGAAGTCTGAAACCAAGTTTCTTGCCGATTGCTATAGTGTCAATCGTATGGCAGAGCAGATGATTTAGTCCGAGTGACTTCAGTCTGCGGAGTTGTGCTGTAGTTTCATCTTCGTTTACAATAAATCGTGGCGGTGAGATGATTATTTTTTCAGCAGAAACTTTTTCAATCAGACTTTCAGTTATTATTTTCATAGGAATGACAACATATTCTGATTTTTTACAGGCAACGACAGCTTGTTCTGCTGTACGGCAGAATGTGCGAACAGGAACTTTTCCTATTATTGTGATATAGTTACCGTTTTTCTGCGGAATATAGTCTGTTATTGTGTATTTCGGAGTGTTTTTGTTAATTATATTTTCTGTCAGCTTTTCAATAATGTTTCGTCTTAACTCATTTAACTTGCCAGCAGAAATAAAAAGTCCGTCATCAATATCTGCTGTAAGACTTCCAAAATAAAAAACAGTATCACCTAATTTTGAGAACTGTTTTTTCAGATAATCATAATCAACAGGAGATTTTTTTGCATTATCTGGAACTTCTCCTGTAATTTCTGCTGAAACATCACCGCAAACAGCTTTTATAGATATAGATTTTCCTGATTTTATTTCAGCAAAAAAATCAACTTTATGAACCGCACGTTCACTGCGGTAAAATTCGTGAATCTTCGGAAAAATCTGTTTTGCGGAAATAACATTCTCCTTTTCACGTATGCCGAACATATTACAGCGGTTGCCAGTAAAATAGCCGTCTGTAAATCCACCACGTGAAAAAATGTCTCTTAGAAGTTCAATATCAGGCGTTTCACCGTCAAGAGCCTTTTTAAGTTCATTTGATGCTGAAGCTGTATATTCGGGACGTTTCATTCTGCCCTCTATTTTCAGTGAATCAACACCAATCTGCATGAGTTTTTCAGTGTGATTAAGCAATGATAAATCTTTTAACGATAGAGCATTGCGCTCGCTTGCTCCAACAGCAGAAAAAGGAAGTCGGCAGGCTTGTCCGCAACAGCCACGGTTTGCCGAGCGTGAACCCATTAAAGCCGACATATAACATTGACCCGATACAGACATACACAATGCACCATGCACAAAAACTTCTGTTTCAATATCTTCTTTGCAGATTTTTTCAAGTGTATCTGCTGAAAGCTCACGGGCAGGGACAACTCTTGTAAATCCGAGGTCTTTAAGCATATGTGTTCCGATAGCCGTATGCACTGACATTTGTGTTGAAGCATGAAGTACAGCATCAGGAACTGCTTTTTTTATGATGTAAACAGCTCCTAAATCCTGTACTATGTATCCATCAATTCCCATTTCAGCCGTTGATTTTATATATTTGCAGAAGTCCGTCATTTCATTGTCAGCTAAGATTGTATTTACAGCAAGATAAAGTTTAGCACCGTATTTATGGCATATAGTAAGTGCTTCTGATATTTCATCAGCTGAAAAGTTCATAGCATTGTTTCTTGCGGAGAATCTTTTTCCGCCGATATAAACAGCGTCTGCGCCTGAACGGAGTGCAGAAATTAGTGACTCCATATTTCCGGCAGGAGCAAGAATTTCAGAACGTTTCATCAGATACTATCCTTCAGCTTTTTGAGTTTTACCATGTTTTCAAGCTGTTCATTTTTTGCTTTAAGTGCTTCAATTTCTTTTAAAGCAGCTTCTTTCTCAATACGGTTTCTGCCTGCTTCATCAACATATTCCTTTGTTTGTGTGCGTATATTTTCAACTCTCTGGCTTGATTTGTTAAGGTCGTCAAGAAGACTTAATGCAACCATTATTGCGGCAGTATATGGTGAACTTCCCGAGTTCATGAGTTCAGTTATTTTTCCCTCAAGAGTACGTGCAAGTGAGAAAACATAGTTCGGGGATTCTGCTGTCCTAAGCTTGTATTCTTTTCCGCAGATTATAACTTTTACTTCATTAAGCATTTTTTTATATCTTCCTTTCTTTTGTTGTGAAAATTCAGAAAATCAATAATAGCGTTTAAGACCTATAACTTTTCCAAGAATTTCACATTCATCAAGAATTATAGGACTCATGCTGTCATTTTCAGGCTGAAGTCTGTATTTTCCGTCCTCTTTGTAAAAACGTTTTACGGTAGCATCTTCTCCGTCAATAAACGCAACAACAATATCTCCGTTTTCTGCATAGTTATCTTTTTTGACAACAACAATATCTCCGTCAAGTATGCCTGCATTAATCATGCTTTCACCCTTTATTTTCAGTGCGAAAAGTTCATTCGGGTCATAGTTCGGAGTTTCAAAATTGATGTAGCCTGTAATATCCTCAAAAGCAGTAACAGGCTGACCAGCTGTAACAGTTCCCATGATTGGCACAGATACTGAACTGCTGTTCGGAAGTCGGAGTGAACGGTTAAGACTGTCGGTTTTTTCGATAAGACCGTCCTCAACAAGTGCATTGATATAGCGGTGTGCTGTTGATGTTGATTTGAACTCCATAGCGTCCATAATTTCTCTTACAGATGGTGAAATACCACTGCTTAATTTAGTCTTTATGAAGTTAAAGACTTTTATTTTCTTTTCTTTTGACATGGTTTAGTCCTCCTGAGATAATTTTTTTAATATCATTTTTGCAATTTTGTAAGCATCTCCGCAGCCAAGAGTTATAACAAGGTCACCCTCTTTTGCGTTTTCACATACATAATTGCATATCTGTTCAAAGTTAAAATATTTGCGTTCATCTGTCCATTCCTCCGATTCATTTTGTGGAAACCATATGCAGTTCGGGATTTTTTCAGCAAGATGACGTGTAAAAATTCCATAGGTATTCTTTTCACGACTGCCCATAATATCAGTAAGCACTGCATAATCGGGAATTTGCAGAACTCTTGCAAAGTCGTCAAGGAGCAGACTTGTTCTGCTGAATGTGAACGGCTGAAAAACTGCCCACACTTTGCGAAAATTCATTTCCATAGCAGATTTTAAAGTTGCTTCCAGTTCTGTCGGGTGATGTGCATAATCGTCAACAACAGTTATTCCCTTTTCCTCACCGAGTTTCTCAAAACGACGTTTAGCACCTCTGAAATCTTCCAGACCTTTTGCGATGTATTCAAAGTCAATACCGCAGTAACGGGCAGCTGCAACAGATGCAAGCGAGTTAAGAACATTGTGTATACCTGCAACATGAAGTGTTATTCTGCCGAGATTTTCGCCCCTGTACATTACATCATACTTTGTAAGCATACCATTTTCGTGATTGACATTTGCAGGGTAGTAGTCACATGAACTGTCATTTCCGAAAGTAATAATCTCTTTTCCTGTTATTCCCTCAAGCGATTTCATGGAATTTTCGTCCGAGCCGTTGATTATAATACACTTTGATGTATTTTCATTGAACTTATGGAAAGATTTGATTATATTGTCAAGTGTTCCGAAATAGTCAAGGTGGTCTGCATCAATATTGAGTATAACAGAAATATCAGGGAGAAATTTAAGAAAATGGTCTTGAAATTCACATGATTCACAAACAAAAATATCACTTTTGCCTGCAATTCCGCTTCCGTTGATACATGGGAGTTTACCGCCGATATATGCAGACAAGTCAACACCTGCTGTATACATAATTTGAGTAATCATGGAGGTTGTGGAAGTTTTTCCGTGAGTTCCCGAAACACATATTGCCTTATCATACCAGCCTGTTACAATTCCGAGCAGGTCGGCACGTTCAAGAACAGGCACACCGCTTTCTTTTGCTGCGATAAGTTCGGGATTATCAGCCATAATTGCCGACGTGTGTACTATCAAATCTGCACCCTCTATATTTTCTGTTCTCTGTCCGATAAAAACGGGTATTCCCATATTTCTTACAGCGTCAAGAGTTTCTGTTTCGTTGTTGTCCGAGCCTGTAAGGTAGTAGCCCTGACCATGCAGAATCTGTGCAAGCGGATACATTCCCGAACCGCCTATGCCGATAAAATGAATGTGCTTTTTGCCATTTAAAATATTTCTGTCCAAATAATTCACTCTCCTAATCATTTACAAATATTATGTGCATAACTATTC
>CAMWKY010000092.1 GCA_947174965.1 uncultured Ruminococcus sp.
GTATAATATAATTTAGACATATAATTTGTCTGTCAGGCAGACAATAAGAGTTTTGGAGTATATTTATATGTCATTAAGGAGATTTTTAACAGCTAAAACAATTTTATAAAAAGCTGTAAAAATCACAAAATTTTAATAAGGAGGTGAAATCCGTTATTGATACTTGACAAAATAAATTTTTTATGGTATACTAATCCTGTCAGTCTGAGGCGACGGTGCAGAGCAAAGTATGATAACCAGGCGTATATTACTTTTGGCACAGCAGAAATGCTGAAATCGCAGAAAAGACAAAAATACGTCATTTGCGATGTGTACTCGTACGTTAGCGGGGAATTTAAGCCTTTGGAGTGTTATGCCAAACATGAGTAGATTATGGCTTGCCATATCAAAAATGGACACATTGAACAAGGAATGGAACATAAAAGTTTATTTATAACTTTTTATAAGTTTTCAGTAACGGAAAAAGAATGAACATTACAGATGTAAAAATCAGACGACTTATGTCAGGCGGAAGACTTCGTGCAGTTGTTTCAGTTACAATTGATGATATGATTGCTGTCCATGACATAAAAGTAGTGCAGGGTGATTCAAGACTTTTTGTCGCAATGCCAAGTCACAAAGATGAAAACGGTGTATTCCGTGACATTGTACACCCGATTTCAACAGCATCAAGAAAAATCTTTGAAGAAAGTATTCTTGAAGCTTATGAACAGCATACAGCTGCACTTGCTGCTGAAGCTGAAAATGCTGTAGCAGGTATCGACGAAGAAGAATAATTTGTACATAATGCCGTAACTGCAAAAAGTCCTGCTTTTTTAATGAGCAGGGCTTTTTTTGCAGATTTTAGAAAGGAAAAAATATGTTTATTGATTCGCATTGTCATTATGACCGCAAACAATTTAACAAAAACAGATTTGAAATTCTTGCTGATATTAAGCTGTGCGGTGTAGGTAAGATTATTACTCCTGCAATAGAGCTTGAAAGCAATGTAACAATGTATGAAAAGCTTGATATTTCAGGTTTATCAAGGGAAAAACTGCCTGAAATTTACTATACGGCAGGTATTCACCCGACAAGAGTATGGAGAAATGGCTCAATTCCTGAAAAAGAATGGGAGAATGTATTGAGAAATGCTGTTGAGAATGATTGTGTTGTTGCTTTAGGCGAAACAGGTCTTGACTATCATCATCAAATGGACGAAAATATGTTTGAAAAACAACATTTCTGGTTTCATAAACAGCTTGAAATTGCGCAGGAGTTTAAACTTCCACTTGTTCTGCATATCCGTCAGGCTGATATTGATGCAATTGAAGTGCTGAAACAATATCCTTTGAAAGAAAGCGGAGTTGTACATTGTTTTAACGGAGATATTACTGTAGCTGAAAAATATATTGAAATGGGTCTTTTCTTTGGCATAGGCGGAAGCGTTACACTTGATGAAAGCGATAGTTTGAGAGAGACTGTAAAGCATATTCCGCTTGAAAGAATACTTCTTGAAACAGATGCACCATATGTTTGCCCGAAATGGTGTAATGACAGATGGAATACATCTCTTAATATACCAAAAATTGCAGATTATATTGCCAAGTTGAAAAATATTTCAGCAGAAGAAGTTGAGTATATCACAACAGAAAATGCTGAAAATCTTTTCGGGATATAATCAGATATTTAGGATTCTTGCTGCTTTTAATATTGCAATCTGAGTTTTTCCGTCACGGATTTTTCCGTCCATTACAAGCTTTACAGCATCAGCAAGCGGAATTTTTTCAACGTCAAGAAATTCATCAGGGTCAAGGCTCTGTTTATCAAAGTGCAGACCTCTTGCCATGTACATATATGTCACTTCTGAATTATATGCAGGTGTCGGGAGCATTTCGCCAAGATAGATATATTCGTCACAAATACAGCCTGTTTCCTCCAGAAGTTCACGTCTGCCACATTTTGCATGGTTTTCACCTTTTTCAAGCTTTCCTGCGGGTACTTCACGGGTTGTTGTATGAAACGGATAGCGGAACTGTTTCACAAGAAAAATTTCATTTTCATCAGTAACAGGGATTACACATACTCCGCCATTGTGCAGAAGTACATCACGGATTGCGTTGTTTCCGTTTTCAAGTTCAACTGTATCATGAGTTATAGTAAAAATTACTCCCTCATAGATAATGTCACTTTTTATTGTTTTTTCGTCAAGGTGCATAATTATTCCTCCTTATTTTTGTAACAGTTTCTTGAATACAATTCAGAAGCTGTTATTTTTTGACATGAATTATAGTCATAATAATGTGAAAATCTGTTGATTTTCTCTTTGTCTGTAAATTTACGGCATATTATGATATACACGGCAAGCATCAGAATACCAGCCAGTGATATATATATTCCCTCATGCAAACCGGGAGTACTGTAATGGAATGTGATTACGTTTCTGCCCTCATTTGCAGGAACAGCCATAAATCCGTACGATACTTTTTCAACGTCAACAGTCTGACCGTTGACTTCTGCTGTCCAGCCGTCACTGTATGGAACGCTGAAAAATACAAGTTGTGGCTTATCAAGCGTGATTTCAGACTCAAAGCCTTTTGAATCCCACGTAAAAGAAGTTGAGCAGTTGCCTTGTTTTTCAAGACAGGCACTTTCATAGTCTGCTTTTGACATATTCCATATACTTCCGCTTGCCTTTGTAAGAATATCAGAATATTTCTCAATCTGTTCATCATCAAGAACTAATGCTTTTATCAGCGTGTTTTCACGAAGATACTTTTTGCGCTGTTCAGCATCATCAACAGAAACATACGTATCATAGCCGAATCCCATAGGAATATACAGCTTGTTTTCGTACACCTCAAAGTAATTATCTTCTGAAACAAGTTCAAAGCCGTGCAAATATTCAGTTATATCAACATGAGAAGCAATAACGCCGTCTTTGCCACTGATTTCGTCTTTTTCAAGTGATTTTTCAGACAGTTCATTTATTGTATATCCCTCTGTTTTTTCACGGTAAAAATATTTTACTGAAAGAAGTCCACGCAGGGTATAATGCGAAATATCGGCACGGGACGCAACATCACGTTGTATACCTATTTCATCATAGAAATCCATTATAGACGTAGCAACAACACTTTGAAATGCTCTCATATTTGGTAATTCCCATATCATGGGGTAATTATCGTTGTTTTCAGATATGTCAACACGGAAAAAATTATTCTCTGAAACTTCCTCAACAATATTCGCTTTCTCTTTTATAGCCATATTTACGTATTTATCCGCATTTTTCGGAGATACAGCACCATAGATTATAGTTGTAAGCGTGCATATGAGACTTGCAATAGCTGTACTGTATACCATAAGTTTTCCGTAATTCAAGCCCTTGTTTTTCCGTCTGATTATATAAACGGCGTATATAAGAAATCCTATGGCGATTCCTGTAGTAAGCCAGAAGTATGCAAAATCATTCGGAAGTATAAACCAGCTTAATCCGTCGTCTTTTTTTTCGGGGATAAATGAAACAGCCCCGAAAAACGCTATAACAACAGCAGTTATTTTTACTGCGGGTCTGAAGTCTGCATCATCATCATCAAGAGTTTGTGCGGTTATCATAGCAAAAATGAGAATCGGCATATAGAACCATCTTGCATAATAAGATGCATTGAACATATAGAACATACTATTGAGAATAGGTATGAATGAGCAGATTATGCAGAATACTGATATTTTTACCGCCCAGTGTTTTTTGTGTGTTCTTATGAATGTTATGATACCAAGTGTTGAGAATAGTGGGAGATAACCGCCAAGAGATGCCCATTTTACGCCGTCACTCTTGAAAAGATTCGGACGTGCAGGAGCATCAGACGGCAGGAAGAAGCTTTGTATTATACGCAGAACTCTTGATTTTTCGTTATAGAAAATCCATCTGTCGCCATAAAGTCTCTCATTTACACGATAGTTTCCGAGAATTGCAAGTGCGGACGGGAGCAGGAAAAATCCTGCAATAGCTGTTCCGATTACAGCTTCAATAAGCAGATTCCAGAATTTTTTCCATGTAATATGAAAATCACTGCACGGAATACGAATAATGAAATATGCGATAAGAAAAATAACCTGTCCGGTGAAAAAATAGTAATTCATTATCGCCATTACTGCAACAATAACTGCAAACCAGCCACGACGGCGGTTGTTTATATTCTCCTCCATCGCAATAAGCATAAGCGGAAAAAGTGCCGTAACATCTTGAAAGTGGTTGAAAAAGATGTTGAAAACCTGAAATCCTGAAAAAGAATACAGCAAAGCACCAGTAAGAGAAGCTTCTTTGCTTCTGACGAATCGCCTTATATAAATATACGCTGTAAGAGATGCTACACCATGTTTCAGTGCAAGAATAATCGGAATAGAAAATGTAACAAATGCTCTTGGCAGAATTGTTGTAAGCCAGAAAAATGGACTGCCTATAAGATAGAATGAATATGATGTAAGTAAGTCTGAGCCTAAATCTGTAAACCAGTTCCAGCTGAATTGTCCTGAGCGTATAGCATTATTCAGCAGATTACAGAATGGTATCTGCTGGGCATTGAAATCGCCGTAGTATATAAAATATCCCTTGTCAGCAATCATTACAGGAATTACAGCAATAAGAAGTGTAAAAAATCCCAACAGAAAAGCAGATAGATATTTTTCTTTTGTCCAATATGAGTATCTTAAATTATTTTTCATCTTAAATCTCCTTAAAACATATAAAAATATTATATCACAGATTCTGGAAAAATAAAAGACTTTTCATTAAATTTTCACCATTTTATTTTAATCGGCATACTATATAAAAGCAGTGGATAAACTGCACAAAAAGGAGGATTTTTCATGGCGACTTTTTATAATCAGGCTACATTGTCCTATAATGGCAATGTAACAGGTTCAAATATAACAACAGGACAGATTATTGAAGTTGTTTCTGTAAATAAAAGTGCTGTTTCCGACACTTACAGCAACAACAGTGATGTCAGCTATGTGATTAATATAATCAACAGCGGAAATATTGACTTATCAGGACTTACAGTTACTGACAATCTCGGCAAGTATAATGTTGCAAACGTTGAAAATGATTTAGTACCGCTGAATTATGTTGATGGCACTATAAATTACTATGTCAACAATGTAAAACAGGCAGACCCCAGAATTTCGGCGACAAATCCGCTTACTATTGAGGGTATAAGCGTTCCTGCAAAAGGTGATGCTACACTTGTGTATACAACAAAGGCAAATCAGTTTGCACCGCTTGGCGAAAATGAACAGATTGAAAACACTGTTACAGTTTCGGGTAATGGAATTTTAAACCCTGTTACAGCATCGGCAACTGTAGATTATGAGGACGGAATAAATCTTGCTATAGACAAATCACTTGCTCCTGCCGTAGTATCTGAAAACGGCACACTGACCTATACTTTCAACATCAAGAATTTTGGTGGAACACCTGCCGAAGATACAGATAACGTTGTATTCAGCGACACTTTCAATCCGATTCTCAATATTACTTCTGTAACATTCAACGGCACACCATGGGTACTCGGTACAGACTACAGTTATGATACAGATACAGGCACATTCACTTCACTTGACGGAAAAATCACTGTACCTTCTGCAACTTATTCACAAGATGAGACTACAGGAGTATGGGCAACTCAACCTGGTGAAAGTACACTTGTCATTACAGGAAATATTACAACTCCTGCTACAGATTCAACTGCAAAGTGAGAAAAATTATACCCCTGATTTCTCAGGGGTGATTTTTCTATTTTTCGTATGTATTTATGATTTTTTCAGCCGATTCTAGTCTTGTACAACGATTATTCATAGCCTGCTTTACTATATACTTATGTGCCTGCGGTTCAGTAAATTTCAGATACTTCATAAGAAGCGACTTTGCACGGTTTATTATGCGTATGTTTTCAATCTTGTTAAGTATATCGTCTGATTCCTTTATCTCTGAAAAACGACTGCTGTTGATGTTCTCAATTAAAATTTCACGGGTTATCGGCTTTGAAAGCATGGTTATACCTGAATATGAAAGCATATCTGTAAGTTCAGCTGAAATATCTCCCGAACATATAAGGATAATATCTGCATTTGTTTCCTCTGCAACCATTTCAGCAAGTTCATGTCCGAACTCATCAGAAAGAGGAGTATTTATTATAACTAAATCGGGGCAATAGTTGTTTTTGATTATACGGCGTGTTTCATTTCCACCTGTTACAACTGATGTGCTGAATCCGATATTTTTTATTGTGAGTTCAATAAGGTCTGCTGTTTCACATGGTTGTGATACAATAATAGCTTTATTCATAATAATTCCTTAAATCAGATTGAAATAGAATTTACACTCAAATTCTTCAGTTTCTTCAGCAGTTTTGCATAAATTTCTTGCGATGAACTGCTTGTTATAATAATCTTCAAAAATTTCTATAACTTCTTTCGGGAGATTATTTTTCACAAAATCGCTGTTCATTGCATAATCATTGGCTTCTGTAATAGTTTCGGGTAATTTTTCAAGCTGTTCAGTGCTGTTGCAGTTGATTATTTTATCCATAAGTGAGCAGTCGCCTGATTTTATCCCCTCAATACCTGCCACAAGGATAAGTTTGAACACGATATATGGATTACAGGTTGCATCTGCTGAACGGAGTTCAATTTTTGGCGGAGTTCCGACAGTTTTCGGGATTCTTATAAGAGGTGAATCATTTCTGAATGAACAGTTTATATATTTTGGTGCATAAAATGCACTTAAACGCTCATATGAATTATATGTAGGGTTGAGAAAAATTGTGATTTCCTTAATTCTTTTAAGAATACCCGATATAAAGCATTTTCCCTCATGAGACATATTTTCAGGAGAACTGCCGAAAATATATTCTCCGTTTTTCTTGATACTCAAAGATATATTCAGCGCACTTCCATGCTCATTTGGCAGAGGTTTAGGCATGAATGACGCAAAAAGTCCGCATTGTGCCGCAACGGATTTTACAACAGTCTTATAATGCACCATATCATCAGCGGCTGTTACAGGTTCATTTTCCTGAAACTCAATTTCATTCTGTGCAGAACCATGCTTATGACATGAACTTTTCGGATTCAAGCCCATTTCCTCAAGTGACAGACAAATTTCACGTCTTGCATTTTCACATTTATCAAGCGGAGCAACATCAAGATAACCGCCGTTGTCATGCGGAATTTTAGTGGGATTGCCTTTTTCGTCAAGTTCAAACAGATAAAATTCGCACCGTGTACCCATTTCACATGAATAGCCATCAAGGCGCAGTTCGTTAATATAGTTAATCAGGTTGTTGCGCATATCACCTGCAAAATCTCTGCCATCGGGATATTTCAGACTACAAAAAAAGCGTACTACTCTGCCTGATTTTGGTCGCCACGGCAGAACAGACAATGTGGAAATATCAGGAAATAACAGCAAATCGGAGTTGCTTTCACCAAACTCCGAAGCATCAAACGGTATACCATAATTAAAAGCGTGTTCAAGTTCGTTCGGCATTACAGCGATATTTTTCAGATTTCCTGCAACATCGCAGAAAGTAAGTCTTATAAACTTGACATCATTTTCATCAACAAATTTAAGAATCTCTTTAGGGGAAAAGCTCATGAAAAAACCTCCATGAATTG
>CAMWKY010000093.1 GCA_947174965.1 uncultured Ruminococcus sp.
CATATGTACAATTTTTCCATGATACTATTGACATTTCAGAAAGGTTAGTGTATAATAACAACAGAAAAGTTAGTTGTATATAACGTTATTAGCATTATATAACATAGGGAGGGAATTATTATGATGCCGCTTACTCTTGCAAATTCAAATGAAGATTATACTATTATGAGAATAGGAGGAAATCCCGAAATCAAGAGACATCTTGAAAATCTTGGTTTTATATCAGGAGAAAGAATAACTGTTATAAACATTGTTGACGGAAATTTAATTGTAAATGTAAAGGAAACAAGAGTTGCAATAAGTCGTGAAATGGCGCAGAAAATAATGATATGAGGTGAAATCATGAATCTTAAAGAAGTAAAAATAGGCGATACTGTTAAAGTTGTGAAATTAAGAGGGGAGGGAGCTGTAAAACGTCGCATTATGGATATGGGTATAACAAAGGGTGTTGAAGTTACAGTCCGCAAGGTTGCACCGCTTGGCGACCCTATTCAGATTTCAGTGCGTGGATATGAGCTTTCAATCCGTAAGGCTGATGCAGAAAATATTGAAGTGCAGTAATTATTTTCAGTGCAGAGAAATCTGCACAATATTTTAAAAATTAAGTTAGTATATACTCACAATTGTTTTATGAAAGGAAGATTATAAAATGAGTATGAAAATCGCTCTGGCAGGCAATCCAAACTGCGGAAAGACTACACTTTTCAATGCCCTGACCGGTTCAAATCAGTTTGTCGGAAACTGGCCCGGTGTTACAGTTGAAAAAAAGGAGGGCAGACTTAAAAAGCATGACGGTGTAATAATTACCGATTTACCGGGTATTTACTCGCTTTCTCCGTATACTCTTGAAGAAGTTGTTGCACGTAATTATCTTGTCGGAGAACGTCCTGACGCTATACTTAATATAATTGACGGAACTAATCTTGAACGCAATCTTTATCTCACAACACAGCTTGCTGAACTTGGTATACCTATGGTTATAGCTATAAATATGATGGATATTGTGAAGAAAAACGGTGATAAAATCAATATTGCCGAACTTTCAAAGTCACTTGGCTGTAAGATAGTTGAGATTTCAGCACTTAAATCAGAAGGAATACTTGATGCTGCTGAAATGGCAATATCTGCCGCAAAATCAGGAAAATCTGTTCCACGTCATGCCTTTTCGGGAACTGTCGAACACGCACTGGCACATATTGAAGAAGCTACAATTCATGATATGCCCGAAGAACAGCAAAGGTGGTATTCAATAAAAATTTTTGAACGTGATGAAAAAGTACTTGAACAACTGAAAATTTCCGAATCTGTAATGAAACATATTGAAAATGATATATCTGCTGTTGAAACAGAAATGGACGACGATGCAGAGTCAATAATCACGAATGAGAGATATGAATACATAGCAAAAATCATAAAAGGCTGTTATAAGAAAAAAAATGCAGGGAAACTCACAAATTCTGATAAAATCGACAAAATCGTAACTAACCGCTGGCTTGGACTGCCTATTTTTGCGGTTGTAATGTTTCTTGTGTACTATATTTCAATGGTAACTGTAGGAGCTGCTGCTACTGACTGGGCAAATGATGGACTTTTCGGTGACGGTTTCCACCTGTTCGGCATCGGTTCAGCTGAAACAGAAGAAGCAGAAGAAGAATACGGCGATACTGATGCTATAATTGCAGGCGGGCTTGAATTTATGGCAGATTCAGGAATTGATATTTCTGCTGTTGACATTGAATCTGATGATTTTGATGTGGCTGATGCTGTTTTTGAATTAAACACACTCTCAGCAGTCTATAATGATAATGTTGAATTTACATACGAGATTGAAGACGAGGAAACTCTTGAAGTGACAGAAGAAACGGCAGATATGGCTGATTTCCGAAATGCAGTTGCTATATTTGAGAAGTACGAGGGCGGTGTTGACCCTGCAAACTACGGCACATGGATTAATGGTATACCTGTACTTCTTGGCAGTCTGCTTGATTCAATAGGTTGTGCTGACTGGCTAAAAGGACTTATTCTTGACGGTATAGTCGGCGGTGTAGGAGCTGTACTCGGCTTTGTACCGCAGATGCTTGTGCTTTTCCTCTTGCTTGCATTTATCGAAAGCTGTGGATATATGTCAAGAGTTGCATTTGTACTTGACAGAATTTTCCGCCGTTTCGGACTTTCAGGCAAATCATTTATTCCGATTCTTGTCGGCACTGGCTGTGGTATTCCCGGAATTATGGCATCACGTACAATTGAAAATGAGCGAGACAGACGAATGACAATAATGACAACAACATTTATTCCATGTGGCGCAAAAACACCATTTATAGCAATGATTGCAGGAGCAATTTTCGGTGGCTCGCCGTGGATAGCAATTTCAGCTTATTTTCTTGGAATGGTTTCTATCATCATATCAGGCATTATTCTTAAGAAAACAAAGATGTTTTCAGGTGACCCCGCACCTTTTGTAATGGAACTTCCTGCTTATCATATGCCTACTTTAGGAAATGTACTCCGTTCAATGTGGGAGCGTGGCTGGTCGTTTATCAAAAAGGCAGGTACAGTAATTCTTCTTTCAACTGTTGTTGTATGGTTTCTGACATACTTCGGTACAGTTGACGGAAATTTCAGAATGCTTACAGATGATGAGCTTGACTGTTCAATACTTGCAGCAATCGGAAAATGTATATCATGGCTTTTCATTCCTCTTGGCTGGGGCAACTGGCAGTCTGCTGTTGCATCAATCACAGGACTTATCGCAAAGGAAAATATTGTCGGTACAATGGGTATACTTTTCAGCACGGGTGAAGCATCTGTATATGCAACACTTGCATCATCATTTACAACTGTTGCAGGATATTCATTCCTTGCATTCAATCTTCTCTGTGCGCCATGCTTTGCGGCTATGGGAGCAATAAAGCGTGAGATGAACAATGCAAAGTGGACAGCTTTCGCTATTACATATCAATGCGGATTTGCTTATATAGTATCATTTGTAATCTATCAGCTTGGCAGTCTCTTTACTGGAAACACAACACCACTTGGAATTATAGGAGCAATTATAGCTGTTGCTGTAGTAGTATTTGCAGTATACCTTGTTTTCAAACCGTATCAGGAATCACAGAAACTTGAAAGAGATGTAAAAGTAGCATAAGGAGTTGTTATATGGGAACTTTTATAGTGGCTGCTGTACTTGTTGCAATTATAGTGCTTATTATTGTAAAACTTATACGTGACAAGAAACAGGGGAAAACATCATGTGGCTGTGGCTGTACAAATTGTGCAATGAAAGATAAATGTCATAAGTGAAATAGTAAAACGGTATCAGAAAAATGATGCCGTTTTATATTTCAAACAAAAATTACACAGAGATTTTGTGCGTTTCTACAAAGATTTCTGGAATTAAAAATTATTTCGTCTTTTTCCACTTTGAAAATCACTTATATATAGAGTGATTTAAAGGAGGAATTTTTTATGAAAAAATTTTTGATTTTTATATCAGCATTGATGTTGATGTCTGTGACTTCATGTTCTGCACAAAAAGAATCCAATGAAATTCAGGAATCAAGTGAGACAACTACAGAAAATACGAAAAATGTTATTACTGTAGGTAGTATGGATTATTATGACCCGTTATTTGATGACTATCTTGCTATGCCGAAAGATATTGAAGTTAAAATTATCAATTATTACGACGAAAATGACGAATTTGCATTTGACAGGGCTGTTGCATCAGGTGAAATGCCTGATATACTTTGCCTGCCTGTTGATGATATGCAGAAAATGATTAATCATGGAACTATGGCAGATTTATATGTATTTATGGACGAATACGACAATTTGAAACGTGATGACTTCACTGATATGGCACTTGACGGACTTACTGTTGACGGCAAACTTCCTGCAATTATGGAGCGTTACAGCATACGTACTGCATTTGCCAAAACAAAATTTGTTGGCAGTGAGAGTAGAGACTGGACAGCAGAACAGGCAATGTATTTCTATAGCACAATGCCCGAAAATATGCAGTTTCTTCATGTTTATGATGATATGGGAGTTGCTGATTATATGCTTAAACTTGAAGGTCTGAATTGTATTGATATGAAAAATAATGTATGTGATTTCGGCGGTGCGTTTACAGATTTGCTTGACTTCTGTAAAAATAATCCCATAATGTATGATACATACACAGCCGAAGGTGTTGAATTTCCTGGAATGGACGACAGTGAACTTGTATTTAAACTTAGAATACACGGATTCAATTCATCTTTGGCACAGTTTGCATATTTTCAGATGAACAAAGAAGATATAACATTTGTCGGCTATCCGTCTGAGAACGGTCAGGGTGCATATGTTGAAACGATGGATTACCTTTTTGGAATAACAGAAAACTGTGAAAACAAAGAACTTGCATGGGATATTCTTTGCCGTATGCTTAAACATCACAAGAAAATTGAGAAAAATGCAAATGATGATACTATCGGACTTCCTGTTTTAAAAGAGGAAATGCAAAGAGATTATGACCGTAGCGAAAGCTATGCTTATTCAATTAACAGTGAGATATATGTTGACTTGGAAAGCGATAAAAAGGAGTATGTTCCTGCGGAAGTAAAAGAGAAGTTGTATGATTATATCTGTAGTATTCCTGCAAATCCATATATACATCTTAAACTGGAATATATGATTAATGAGGAAATTGAGCCGGTTATTTTAAGTGACAGAACATCAGAAAATGCCGCAGAAATTTTACAGAGCCGTGTAAGTATTTATTTAAGTGAAAAGTCATAGTAAAAAAAGAAAAGTTGTGCAGAAACTTCTACACAACTTTTTTATTTTTAAGATTTAATCATACACCATACTTATTTGTAGCAACAGGAACTCCGGGACCCATTGTTGAAGTAACTGTGCAGCTCTTGAGATAAGTACCCTTAGCAGCAGCAGGCTTAGCCTTAACAATAGCTTCCATGAGTACAGCAAAGTTTTCTTCAAGTTTAGCAGCACCGAATGATGCTTTACCGATTGGGCAGTGAATGATGTTTGTCTTGTCAAGACGATACTCAATCTTACCAGCCTTAGCCTCTGTTACAGCTTTAGCAACATCAGGAGATACAGTACCAGCCTTCGGGTTTGGCATGAGACCACGTGGACCGAGAACCTTACCGAGACGACCAACAATGCCCATCATATCAGGTGAAGCGATAACAACGTCGAAGTCCATCCAGTTTTCTTTCTGAATCTTTTCAACTAAATCCATACCGCCAACATAGTCTGCACCTGCTGCTGTAGCAGCTTCGTATTTATCTTCCTTACAGAAAACAAGAACTTTTACGTTTTTACCTGTTCCGTTAGGGAGAATAACTGCACCTCTTACCTGCTGGTCTGCGTGACGTGAGTCAACACCAAGACGGATATGAGCTTCAACAGTTTCATCAAATTTTGCCTTTGCATTCTGGCAAACTAAATCAAGAGCCTCTGTAGACTCATAAAGCTTTGTATAATCAACAGCTTTTGCACTGTCAACATATTTTTTGCCGTGTTTCATTATATTTCCTCCTATTTAAGTGGTAATACCGACTGCATATAGCAGAACGATTAGCGGAATTTTCCTCCCACCAATAGAACGCTGAACGGGATTTTCCCGAATCATCATTCGTTAATTTTGATTAGTCAACAACTACAACACCCATTGAACGAGCAGTACCAGCAATCATGCTCATAGCAGCTTCGAGTGAACCTGCATTGAGGTCAGGCATTTTCTGCTCTGCAATTTTCTGAATCTGTTCTTTAGTGATGTTAGCAACCTTAGTTTTGTTCGGAACTCCTGAACCGCTGTTTATGTTGCAGGCTTTCTTGATAAGAACTGCTGCTGGCGGAGTTTTTGTGATGAATGAGAATGAACGGTCTGCATAAACAGTGATAACAACAGGGATAATCATACCGATGTCGTTCTTTGTTCTCTCATTAAATTCCTTTGTAAATGCCATGATATTTACACCATGCTGACCAAGAGCAGGACCAACAGGTGGTGCAGGAGTAGCCTTTCCTGCTGCGATTTGAAGCTTAATATAGCCAACTACTTTCTGTGCCATGCTTTCGCACCTCCATAAATGTGGTAAATGGCGGGATAAGAATATTTTATCCCTCCCACTGAAGCCACGTGGCTTCTTTTTTGACCTTGAATTATTCGTCCACTACCATAACATTGTTGATAGAAATTGTAGTGGGCATTTCACGACCTGCCATTGATACAATAAGAGTAACTGTGCGGTCGTCTAAATTGATACTCTGGACAATGCCAATAAAGCCGTCCATGTTAGTACCTGAAATCTGAACTCTGTCGCCCTCTTTGAATTTCACTTCAACAATCGGCTCTGATACATCAACACCGAATGTCTTCTGTACTTCTTCTTCTGAAAGAGGAGTAGGAACTGAAGCAGGACCTACAAATCCTGTACAACCTCTGGTATTTCTTACAATATACCATGTGTCGTCGGTTACTACCATTTTTATAAGCACATAACCGGGAAAAGTCTTGCGTTCGTATGTTTTTTCCTTGCCGTTGACATTTTCGATTACTTTTTCAGTAGGAACTCTGACTTCTTGGATAAGGTCGTGAAGCTTACGGTTTTCAACAACCTTTTCAATATTCTGGGCAACTTTGTTTTCATAGCCCGAATATGTGTGTACAACATACCATTTTGCTGCTTCTGACATAGCAAATCCTCCTCAGATTTCCATTAATTAACCTTGCTGATAAATGAGTCTCATAAGGGCAAGGAATCCTGAATCGAGCAGACCAACAAGAACAGCAGATGCTGCAACAACAGCAAGAACAACACTTGTATTGTCTATAACTGTTTTCTTGGTAGGCCATACTACCTTTTTGAACTCAATTCTCAAATCCTTAAACCATTTAGCAACCTTGTTAGGCTCTTTCTTTTCAGTTTTTTCGGATTTTTTCTTGTCTTTCTTGTCCTTTTTCTCAGCAGTATTTTCTGCTTTTTCGAGTTTTACAGACTTTTCAGACTTTTCTTTTTCGTCAGCAGTATTTTTCTTGTCTTTTTTAGCCATTCAAATACTCCTTCCGCTTACTTTGTTTCCTTGTGAAGTGTGTGCTTACGGCAGAACTTGCAGTGCTTCATCATTTCGATTCTGTCTGGGTCGTTCTTCTTGTTCTTCTTGGAAACATAATTACGCTGTTTGCACTCTGTACAAGCTAATGTAATTTTAACTCTCATTTCGGCACCTCCTGAAAAAATTACTCTCTCCGATTTAATGGAGATAGGTTTTTGCCTCCCTCACAGGGCATAAAAAATAGACCCCAAACGAGGTAAATTTATTATATCACAAAAAAAACAGCTTGTCAAGTATTTTTTGAAAAAAATTGAAAAAAATTTCAATATTCATCATCTGCCTGAAAATCGGAGTAATATTCCATAAAATCAGCAATAATTTCATTTCTTTGGCGGACATAATGTTCAGTATCTTCAATACCGCCATTTTTAAGACTTTCAATCCATTCAATATCAATCATACAGCCAACGTCCATACTCATATTATATTTGGCTTTTTTTATTAAGTCAATATCACTTTTGTCACCTATACAATAAAGATAACCACACAAAAGTCGTATATATTCAGAACTGCTCCCGTACTGAT
>CAMWKY010000094.1 GCA_947174965.1 uncultured Ruminococcus sp.
TCTTCGATTTTTTCGATACCGTCAGGAATATTTACACTGACAAGATTTTTACAATATTCAAATGTATTTGTTCCAATTTTTCTTACGCTATCAGGTATTACTATACTACGCAGATTTTCACAATACGAAAATGCACATCTTTCTATACTTTTAACACTTTCAGGGATTTTTATACTTTTCAGGCTCTGGCATCTATAAAATGTAAATTCTTCGATTTTTTCGATACCGTCAGGAATATTTACACTGACAAGATTTTTACAATGTTCAAATGTATTTATTGCAATTCTTGTTACACTGTTGGGAATTAATATACTACGCAGATTTTCACAATATGCAAATGTTGCATTGTTAATTTCTGTTATGCCGTCGGGAATATTTACACTTTTAAGGTTCTCACACCTATAAAATGCCATCATTTCGATTTTCTTAACGCTGTCAGGGATTTTTATACTTTCAAGACTTTCACAATCACTGAATGAGTAACTTCCTATAGTTACAACACCATAGTTAATATTAACACTTTTAAGACTTCTGCACTTATAAAACGCCATAAATTCAATTTCTCTGACAGTATCGGGAAATTCCACACTTGTTATATCCTGACAATATGCAAATGCTTTTTCTCCAATTATCTTAACTCTGTTGGGAATAACAATATCTTTTCTGCCGTCGTCAATATATTTTACAAGTACACCTTTTTTTATTTTAAATCCCATAAAATCTCCTTATTTACAGTGCGGAGCTGTAATAACTCCGCACTCACAATTCAAAATCAGACAGTATGACCCTTCGCCTTGATTACGTCAACAACCATATCAACACATCTGCGACATTCTTCTTCTGTCTGTGCCTCTGCCATTACACGAATAAGCGGTTCTGTACCACTCTCACGGACAAGCATTCTGCCTGATGTACCAAGAATTTCAGATGCCTTTTCAACAGCTTCCTTGACATCAGGGTCATTCTGTGCCTCTGCCTTATCTTTCACTTTCACATTGACAAGCACCTGCGGATATACCTTGAACGGTTCAGCAAGTTCACTCAACTTTTTCTTACTTCCAATCATAGCCTGCATCATCTTGAGACTTGTAAGTATTCCGTCACCTGTTGAGGCATATTTTGAAAATATAATGTGTCCTGACTGTTCTCCACCGATAATACAGCCATGTTCTTTCATGTACTCATAAACGTACTTGTCACCAACTGCCGTCTTTGCATAGTTGATTCCTGCTTCATCAAGTGCCTTGAAAAATCCAAAGTTAGACATAACTGTTGCAACAACAGTATTGTTGATGAGCTTATCTTTGTTTTTCATATAACAGCCATAAATATACAAAATATGGTCGCCTGTTATTATATTGCCTTTTTCGTCAACACAAAGACATCTGTCTGCATCTCCGTCATAGGCAAATCCTACATCAAGACCATTTTCAACAACATATTTCTGCAATACTTCGATATGTGTAGAACCTGCATTATCGTTGATATTTATTCCGTTCGGGTTTGCATTGATAACATGAGTTTCAGCACCAAGCGCATCAAATACAGCCTTTGCAATTGTCCATGATGAACCGTTTGCGCAGTCCAGACCGACTTTTATTCCTCTGAATGAATATATGCCAAGTGAAATAAGATAACCGATATATCTGTTTCTGCCTGATACATAGTCAACAGAACAGCCGATTTTTTCGTTGACAGCAAACGGAATTTCCTCCCACTTCTTGCCGAAAACATCAAGTTTTCCGTCAAGGTACGCCTCAACAAGTTCAATAACATCATCTTCCATTTTTTCGCCGTTACCGTTGATAAGTTTGAGTCCGTTATCGTGATACGGATTATGACTTGCGGAAATCATAACAGCGCAGTCGAAGCCGTCAACTCTTGATATATAGGCAACAGACGGTGTTGTTGTAACGTGGAGCAGATAAGCGTCAGCACCAGAAGCAGTAAGACCGCCGACAAGTGAATACTCAAACATATAGCTTGAACGGCGTGTGTCCTTGCCGATTACAATGCGTGCAGGAGTATTGTCGCCGTTCTGCTTTTTGAGTTCACCATAATACCAGCCAAGAAAACGTCCTACTTTATACGCATGGTCTGCCGTAAGATTTATATTAGCTGTTCCTCTGAATCCGTCTGTACCAAAGTATTTTCCCATGATTAAATATTCTCCTCATAACAATTATTTTCAGGCATTTATATATATGCCATAATTATTGTATCACATATTTCAAACATAGTCAAGGCGGAATTTGCTGAAAATACAATGCAAAGTATTATTCTTCAATTGTAAATATCCATAAAATGTCTAATAAAAGCTGTTGAAAATAGTAAAAAAAGCTGAAAATGTATAAAACGCTTGACAAAGTGAAATAATAGTGGTAAATTATTATTAGCACTCATATAGTGAGAGTGCTAAAAGCAATAAGGCTTTTAAGAAAGGTTGTGTTATCGTGGACGACAGAAAGCTTAAAGTTCTTGCTGCTGTAGTTGACGAATTTATCAGAACAGGAGAGCCTGTCGGTTCAAAAGCAATTTCAAAGCTCGAACATATAAAAGTTTCGGCTGCCACTATAAGAAATGACATGGCAATGCTTGAACAGCTTGGCTATCTTGAACAACCTCACACATCAGCAGGAAGAATCCCGACTTATCTCGGCTATCGTCTCTATATTGATGAGCTGATGACTTTGCCTGAACTTTCCGACGAAGAAAAAACAAGACTTGATGAACTTCTTGGCGGTGATGACGTTCCCGAAGAACTTCTTATACAAAATGCCGCCGCCGCACTTACTGAACTTACTCAATGCGCCGCTGTAGTTACAAATTCAGCTCCACGATTTTCAGTAATATCAAAAGTTGAAGTTATCCCGACAGGAAAAAGAATTTATGTTATACTGCTGATAACATCAAACGGAAGCATAAAAAATAAAGCCTGCCGTCTTGAATTTGATTTAAGCAATGAACAGCTCGAATTTTTTACTCACTATGTAGAACAAAATCTGAATGGTGTTTCTGTTGACGAACTTTCCGAAGAAATGCTAGATAAGATGATTACAGCAGTTTCAGCATATATGGTCAGTCTCTCACCTCTTGTAAAGGGAATATGCGAACTCTCCGAAGACCTCAAACAGCAACAGCTTACAGTCAGCGGAAGTGAAAAACTTCTTTCATGTGATGAACTGGACAAAATGGAAGTTGTACGTTTTATTGAGCATAAGCACGAACTCACCGACCTGCTGGAAGAATCTTTCAGCGGTATACAGATAAAATTCGGTGCGGACGGAAATTTTGCCATAGGAAATTCAAGCATGATTGTTTCAAAATACCGCAAAAAAGGCAAGGAAGCCGGCTCACTCGGTATAATAGGACCAATGAGAGTTGATTATAAAAAAATCATTCCATATATTGATTATCTCACACATAAGATTTCTGACCTTATGTCTGAAGATGACGACATAACACTATCACCCGATAGTCCACCCGATTCATAGAAAGGAGCAGAAATGGAAGAAAAAAATATTAACAATGAAATTTCTGAAGAAGAAGTTGCAGAGGAAGTCAAAGAAAATGAATCCACTGACGAAGATGACGCTGTAAGCGAATACAACGATACAGCAGTTCAGATTGCCGAAATGGAGGAAGAACTTTCAAAGGCAAAAGATGATTACATCAGACTTTATGCAGAATATGACAATTTCAGAAAAAGAACAGTAGTTGAAAAAGCTGATATTTATTCAAATGCTACTGCAAAATTTACTGAAAATCTTCTGCCCGTCATTGACAGCTTTGAACGTGCTTTGGATTGCGAATGTACAGACGAAAACTTCAAAAACGGTATGAACATGATTTTCAATCAGTTCAAAGAATTTCTGAACAAAATGAACATCAAGGAAATTGATGCAATGGGAAAAGAATTTGACCCGAATTATCACAATGCAATCCAACAGCTTGCTGATACTGATTATGCAAGCAATCATGTATGTGCAGTATATCAGAAAGGTTACATGGCTGGCGACAAGCTTATCCGTCCTGCTATGGTTGCAGTTGCAACATGATTAATATTTTATAAACAAATCAAAAAGTATCACAATTAAAATATATCCAATTAAAACAAGCATTAATGCTTTTTTATCAAGAAAGGAAGATTTATCATGGGAAAAATTATTGGTATTGACTTAGGTACAACAAATTCATGCGTTGCCGTTATTGAGGGCGAAAACGCTGTTGTTATTCCTAACAGTGAGGGTGCAAGAACAACTCCTTCTGTTGTTGCTTTCACAAATAACGGTGAACGTCTTGTCGGTCAGGTTGCTAAACGTCAGGCTATCACAAATCACGAAAAAACAATATCTTCAATAAAAAGACACATGGGTACAGACTATAAAGTTGGCATTGACGGAAAAAATTACACTCCGCAGGAAATCTCTGCTATGATTCTCCAGAAACTTAAGGCAGATGCAGAGTCATATCTCGGTCAGACTGTTACAGAGGCTGTTATTACTGTTCCTGCATACTTCACAGATGCACAGAGACAGGCAACAAAAGATGCAGGACAAATTGCAGGTCTTAATGTAAGACGTATTATAAATGAGCCGACCGCTGCTGCTCTTTCATACGGTATCGACAAAGAAGAAGACCAGATTGTTATGGTTTATGACCTTGGCGGTGGTACTTTCGACGTATCTATTATTGAAATGGGCGAAGATATTCAGCAGGTTAAGGCTACCGCAGGCAACAACCGTCTTGGCGGTGACGATTTCGACCAGCGTATAATTGACTGGATTGTCAGCGAATTTAAGAAAACAGAGGGCGTTGACCTTTCAAACGATAAAATGGCTGCTCAGAGACTTAAAGATGCTGCTGAAAAATCAAAGATTGAGCTTTCATCTACAACAACATCAAACATCAACATTCCTTTCATTACTGTTGATGCTACAGGTACTCCGAAACATCTTGACCTTACTCTTACACAGGCTAAGTTCAATGAACTTACAGCAGACCTCGTAGAAGCTACTATGGGTCCTGTACGTCAGGCTCTCGCAGACAGCAAACTTTCAATCTCTGAAATTGACAAAGTTCTCATGGTCGGCGGTTCTTCAAGAATACCTGCTGTTCAGGACGCTGTTAAGAAGCTTATCGGCAAAGAGCCATTCAAGGGCATTAACCCTGATGAATGTGTTGCACTTGGTGCTGCATATCAGGGTGGTGTACTTGGCGGTGATGTTAAAAACGGTCTCCTCCTCCTTGATGTTACTCCGCTTTCACTCGGTATCGAAACAGCTGGCGGTGTATGCACAAAGATGATTGAGAGAAATACAACAATCCCGACAGAGAAAAAACAGATTTTCTCAACATATGCAGACAATCAGACTGCTGTTGACATTAATGTACTTCAAGGTGAGCGTGAATTTGCAAGAGACAACAAACAGCTTGGCACATTCCGTCTTGACGGCATTGCTCCTGCTCCACGTGGAATCCCACAGATTGAAGTAAAATTTGACATCGACAGAAATGGTATTGTACACGTTTCCGCTAAAGACCTTGGAACAGGCAAGGAACAGAATATCTCTATTACAGCATCAACAAATATGTCTAAGGAAGATATTGATAAGGCTGTACGTGAAGCTGAACAGTTTGCCGCAGAAGACAAGAAACGCCGTGAAGAAGTTGACACAAAGAACGAGGCTGAAAATCTTGTATTCCAGTGCGAAAAGGCTATTAATGATTTCGGTGACAAGGTTTCTGCTGATGAAAAGTCCAGCATTGAGAATAAGTGTTCTGCACTTAAATCTGCAATCAGCGCAAACAACATGACAGAAATCAAGAATCTTAAAGAGGATTTACAGAAGTCTTTCTATGATATTTCATCAAAGATTTACAGCGCAGCAGGTGGTGCAAACGGTGCAGGCGGAGTTGACCCGTCACAGTTTACAGGTGATATGGGCGGTGAAGCTCCTTCAAATGATGACAATGTTGTTGATGGTGACTTTACCGAAGTTTAATTAATCTGAAATTTTCAGGGCGGAAAAATACACTTTCGCCCTGAATGTGATTTTATATGGAGAATATTTATGGCTGATAAAAGAGATTATTATGAAGTACTTGGTATACAAAAAGGTGCATCAGAAGATGAGATAAAAAAGGCTTACAAGAAAAAAGCCCGTGAATATCACCCCGATTTACACCCCGATGACCCGACTTGTGAGGAGAAAATGAAAGAAGTCAATGAAGCTTATGAAATTCTCTCAAGTCCTGAAAAGAAAGCAAACTACGACCAGTTCGGTCATGCAGGTGTAGACCCGAACTATGGTGCAGGTACAGGCGGTTTCGGCGGAATGAGTGGAATGGGCGGTTTCGGCGATATGGGAGATATTCTTGAAAGCATTTTCGGCGGTTTTGGCGGATTCTCTGGTGGCAGTTCACGTTCAAACGCAAATGCTCCAAGACGTGGCTCTGATATTCAGGAATCTGTACTTATTAACTTTATGGACGCTTGCAACGGCAAAAAACAGGAAATAAAAATATACCGCATGGCTGTATGTGATATGTGTCACGGCAGTGGTGCAGAATCAGGCACTTCATCTGAAGTATGTCCGGAATGTCAGGGCAGAGGAAGTATAAAGGTCGGACAGCGTACTCCTTTTGGCGTTATATCATCAACAAAAACCTGTCCACGCTGTTCAGGCAAGGGAAAAGTAATAAAAAATCCTTGCACGGCTTGTCGTGGAGCAGGACGTGTGAGAGTTCAGAAAACAATAAATGTAGATATTCCGGCAGGAATAGACAACGGGCAGACAATCAGATTAAGCGGTCAGGGAGACTGCGGTATAAACGGCGGACCGTCGGGAGATGTTCTGCTTAACATTTCCGTAAAGAAACACCCTATATTTGTAAGAGACGGTTATGACATCAACTGCGATATTCCTGTAACATATACAGAAGCTGTTCTTGGTGCTGAAATTACAGTTCCTACAATTGACGGCGATGTGAGATACAGCATAAGCGAAGGTACTCAAAATGGCACTGTAGTACGTTTGAGAGGAAAGGGCGTAAAGAGACTTAACAGAACTGACAGAGGTGACCAGTTTATAAAAATCTATGTGGAAGTTCCGAAAAATCTCACCAAAAAACAAAAAGATATGCTAAGAGAATTTGAGGCATCTCTCACAGAAAAAAATTATGCAAAAAGACAAAGTTTCTTTGATAAGATAAAAGCAAAACTGGATTTCTGAACAAATATTATGCAGGAATATTGACAAGTTAAAATAAATATGATATACTAATAAAGGAATCATTGATGACTGATAAGCGTAGCTGATTTTATTTAGTCAAACTTAAGTTGTTCAATGATTCTGTTTTTATAATCTGCAATGGCATCACGATTATTTAAAGTGAGATTTCTGATTGAAAAAGGACGGTTTCAGACCGCCCTTATTTTTTATGGATTTTTTTTGTTTATCGTACGAAGTACAATTTTTTTCAGTCGCTCGCACGTATCATCAGGAAAATTCATAACAAAAGTGAGTGCCTGTTTGTGTGCTTCCTCGTGTGAAATTTTAAGAAATTTATGAAAAAATGT
>CAMWKY010000095.1 GCA_947174965.1 uncultured Ruminococcus sp.
GCATTATATAACCATTCTCAACTTTTTACCGCTTGCATAATCAGCATCTTTCTTACGACATCATAATCAAACTTTTTAAGATAATGCTTTGATAATATCCGTTCATATTCAAGAGCATCATATCCTGAACAAAATGACGATACCATCGCATTTTTTTAGTCTAAGAAGAAAAATTGTCCACTTTCTTTACCACAAATTCAATGTCCCAATACTATACGAAGTGGTTGGACAACATTTCCTGTATCACTCGAAAACAGTCCGACATATTTTATTTCAAATGC
This sequence comes from uncultured Ruminococcus sp., assembly GCA_947174965.1. GTDB lineage: Bacteria > Bacillota > Clostridia > Oscillospirales > Ruminococcaceae > Ruminococcus. Next base: position 282 of record CAMWKY010000095.1, read on the forward strand.
ATCCCATGGAATTTGATAAGCCATTTTGATCCAATGGTTATCCTAATTCATTTTAAGGACCATTGGCTAGTTGAAGTCAAGGAACGAATGCTGTAACTTACCAATCGGTTTGTACATGATTTTAAACCTAATCAGCAGACATTCCCTTTGCTTTTCCTATTTGCTTTTCCAATTCGCTTATTCTCTCGTCCTGCTTTTGGATAAGCGAACGTATAAGCTCATTATATCCAACAGGTTGTTTGGGTTTATTAAGTGCCTGTTTCAGCCAGTTAAAACTGTTTACCTTTTCTTTGCTTAGAATTAAATTACAACAATCATAAGATATGGGGTGCGAATACAACACTCTCATCTGTTCCTCGGAAAAGTCTTCCTCAACTAGTCTATCCTCAAGCTCTAACATTTGTATCAATGAAAGGAATCGTGAATTTCCTCTTTTTCTGTTCTTTATTGACACAAAATTTTTTCCGTAAATTATTGAGAAACAGGTGCCATGATACGAATCGGTTATCACAAAATCCGCATCGCGTATAAGTCTGAGCCATGTATCCACTTCAACCTCCTTTAGCACATCCATGTCGCCCATTATCTCCGCCAGTTTATCCTTTTCCTCAGATTGCCCATCGATAAGGATAACAACTTTTTTATTAAGGAGCTTAGCCGCATCGTATATAGCATTACGCTTCTCTTCCGTCGGATTGAGGATATACGAAAAAATATACGGTTCATTCACGGAGTACTCCGATTCGTCGGCTGCCATGTCATAAATGTCCGTATCACACAGAAAAACGGGATCAAGAACCCAATTTGAATATACACCAAAATCTCTGTACAGTATCTCAACTGCTTCCTGTTCACGAACCGAAAAACTATTGAATTCTTGTAGCAGTTCTGCAGTTCTAAGTTTTTCATCAATCGGAAAAAACGACTTGGAATGACCAAACGAAGTTCCGTATGCGACCTTGATCTTATCCTTATGAACAAAATCAAGCAGAAAGTAATTGCCGAGTTCATTAATGGAATACCAATTTAGCAGTTGATCCGAGGCGAGAATGAATTTCTCGCAGAAATAATTTAGGCTATCATATTCGCTCAGCTTACGTTTCATACTCATTTCATAGTGCTTTCTTGCAAACCTTGCTGCCCTGCTGTTTGTCTTATATGGATCCGTATCCGGCCAACTTATCATTAGCACCGTTTTTCCCAAAGTTTTTGTAAGAACTTCATGTAAAGCAAAATTTGTCAGTACACTGCCATAATTTTCCCCATACCACCAACCAACAAATCCAATGTCAAATCTTCTGTTTTTACCGTAATCAAACGCTTTCGCCATATTATATATGTCAAGAATTTTATAAAAACGTGCCCATCTTGGGTTTACCCATGGCGGCTCCGAAATATTTCTATTACCATCCAATGCCCATTCCATAGGAACCTCCTCCAGAAGCTTGCATCTATTGCTGACCAAATCCAATATCTTTTTTCCCTTTTCTGAATTTATCAGCACAGTGCTTGTTCCGAAATCATCGTCCAATTCGGGCTTATGATTCGCAATGCCCCAGAAATCCCCAAGCGTAATATCACCTTGACGCGGAAGCTTCGCGAATTTACAAGAGCCGCATACTCCCCTTACGGAAATTCCCATCAGGTATGCGTTAAGAAAATCACTACTATTTCTCTCTTCAATTATTCTGCCATTCGGAGTGTTAAACATAATTGAGTGGCTTTTTCCCCAGCCGCCCTCTGCAAGCTCCTTTGTGCGGAACTTTAAATTATTTATCTTACCGTATTGTGTTTCCTTTTCCGAAATATACTTTTGCAGCACCTTTTTCGACGGAACTCCATGGCAGATTAGATCAATGGTTATTAAGTTGTCATATTCTTTTCCAAGGTAATTATTTAATCCAGCAATCTGGCATGGACAGCCCGAATACAATACACATCTTCCCGATTTCAGATATTTTTCCGTCTCGATAAAAGTGTTCATTACATTGCTCTGGACATATTTAGAGCCTTGAAGAATGTGTAGCTCATCCTTGCTTTTAATAAATTTGTGAACTACTGTAACATTATTGCTTTCAAGCACAGCTCCGCATACTGCTCCACCCCTGTCAAGAACCGCTTCTGCCAAAACGGTAAACGCACCACCGGAAGAACTTTTCTTTCTGATATCGTTCTCTGCCCACATAGCATAACACTCGGGTTTGTCATTATTTTTATACACTGGCACAACAACGGGGCAAATCGACAAGCATTTTCCGCAGTCAGAACATTTTTCGCTGTCTACACTCGGAAACAAAAAACCGTTTTCATCGGGTGTGATTTTTATTGCCCCGAATTTGCAAGTACTATAACAAGCACCACATCCTGTACATATATCCTTTCCTACCTTTATTATGCTTTTTTCCATAAAAATCACCTCAACTCACAATATTTATTTGAAATATCGGAAATAAACTTATGCCTTTTATCAATGATCTTTCCAAACAGCGACGGAATTGCAGTTACATTTCCGCCTAGCATACCGGGATCGAACAGCCCTAGTATATCTGCGATCTGCTCAAAAACTTCATATTGGCTGTTGGTGCCGTCGGGACGCTCGTAATCGGGCATCCAGTATGGCAGTGTGTTATTGACGAGAATGTTAGTGTAATAGTCACTTGAAAGCAGCGAAAACACTTTTTGGTGAAGAGCAGTGTTGTTGAATCTCACCGACAATCTCAATCTCTCCGCAAACGACACTAGTACCCTTACGCACTCCTCCGTAGATATCCAGTCTTTTCTATACTGCCGCTCAGCAACGCAGAACGCACTTTCGGAAATTCCAACATTATCCGAATTCAGACATAATTGAGCCATAAAAACATTACCACTCTCAACAGAATAATCTTCTATTTCGAATTCATTTTCCAAAATATATTCCGTTTTAATCAGCGCGTTATGTATCAATGAGTCAACGAAAAAACCAGCTTTGCTCTCGTAGCAGATGACCTCGCTGCCGAATTCCTCAAACGCGCTCTCCACATTGTACACCGGACAAAGTAGAGCGTCGCAATCTCTTTTTATGGTCTCCACCAACCATTCTTTCAAAGCGTTTTCATTTCTGTACCACACATTCGGAAGAATAAAGTGAATATATTCCCCCACACACATTTTCACCGACTTATTGTAAGCTTCGGTGAAATGACAGCATGGCATATTGAGCAAGCGGATACGTTTATCCTTGACTAGATATTTTTGCAAAATAATGTATTGCTCGTCGGAAACACAATTGTTAGTTATGATAAGTTCAAAATTCTCATAGTTCTGTTCAAGACAACTCCTGATAGACTTTTCAAGTGTAGAATAATCCCTGTCGGCACTCATTACAATTGACACAAATTGTTGAATATTCTCCTGTTCTGCCATGAAATAGAAGTACTCAAACATATCCGCGATATAGTTGGAAAACTCGGATTTGTATCTGTAATATCCGCATTTTGTCCACATTTCGGTAAGCAGACGACTTTCGGAAACGCGATACGTTAACGGCAAACGGATAAAGTCGTCGTATAAAAATTGTACACTCCACTTAAGAAACTCAAATTCGAAATTATCCATATCGCCGCTCTTTTCCCATTCCTCAGCAATGTGTAAGACCATTTTGATGTGACTGAGAGTTTTCTTGGTAATATTTTTATATACCGTTTCATTCATCATTGAATCCTTGCGAAACCAACGGTAATTGTACAACTTGTCTGGTATCACAGAAATACCCTTTGCTCTAGGATAAATTCTGAACTGAAACGCATTGTCCTCACCAATGTGAATCTTCTCGTTTAAGCGCATATGCTCTCTTTCAAGCAGTTCTCTTTTTACAAACACTCTCCAAACAAACGGTCGTGTTGCCGGATTTTCAAACAACAGTTCATCATCACATTGCTCATAAAACTTCCTTTGAGGCGAAAGCACTTCATATATCCAACCATTTGCATGCGGATTCTCAGGAAAAATGTTCGCACCGCATATAACTATCTCCGCTTTTGTTTTACGGGCGTTTTTGTAAAGTATTGCCATCATGTCCGGCTGAATATAGTCGTCTGAGTCAATGAAGGAGACATATTCACCTTTTGCCGCATCAAGCCCTGCATTTCGAGCGGAGGGCAACCCACCGTTTTCCTTGTCGATTATCCTTATACGGTGATCTTTTTTTGCATACTTTTCCAGTATCTCTAAAGAAGAATCCGTAGAGCCATCATTGACGCAAATTATTTCAATATCCCTAAGCGTCTGTCCGATAATACTGTCAAGGCACTGCGCGAGATATTTTTCAACATTGTAAACAGGTACTAGAACTGAAACCTTAGTCATATTATCCTCCTTAATCATTTGCCGCTCAGCTTTTCAAATACTCTTTTTACCGAGCGCTTTAAGCCGAATTGCTTGTAATATCTTTTGATTTTAAACCACAGTATTAGATTTTCCTCTTTAGTGTTTTTCTCTTTTCTAGACTTTCTGTAGGGTGTCAAAACAATATGGTAATCTGCGATTTTTTGCAAGGATTTAACATATTCTAAATACTGCTTTTCGGCAGTCTTATTATCTGATGTACTTTCGGTCATGGGATTATAATCGTTCTTTGGAAGAACATTTGAGAAATCATCACCGCACATTTTTCTGTTTATACAACCAATATGATTAATCTCTCTTTGTTGCTCGTTCAGCAAATCTTCAATTCCATAAGCATTCACACTCGGGAACTTGAAAATGAATGGTGTTTTCACGGTATAGTTCCACCAGAAATTGCTGTACACCCCCTGAATATTTGTCCAAGGCTCATTTTCGCCATAATACAATATCGGTCTCCATGTCGCTTCAAGTTGCAGTTGTCCACGGTTTTTTGACTTGGATATGATGACGTGATCGTAAAGCTCGGCACCACCTGCAAACGTAATAAACCACTCAGCAAAATACCCAATATTATTCCAGCACAGTGTATTGAGGATTTCAACACATGACTTTTCACTTATCATTTCAAGTGCATTTTCGTATATCTTATACTTACGGAACCGAGCACAGTTGAGTACAAAAATGTCTCCAGATAGTCTCCGTTTATCGGACTCGTTTATCACATATGTTTCCGGAATTCCACTGATATAATAATCGTCAACGCTACACGTCCTGAAAAATTCTGCCAGATCATGCATAGCAATTACCTTCTCGTTGAACCAGATTATCTTATTGACTTTTGGCAGTCTATCCGAAATTTCGATAGGATAATATTCCGGTGCCAGTTCCGATTCAATAAACTCAAATTTACAAAACGGATATTTTTCGCAAACCAAATTGAATTTTCCTAAGACATCCTTGTCAATATTCGCACTATAAATCATATAAAAAGTAAAGCTAGTGTCCTTGTCTGCGTTCTCAAGCGTCGAAATTACTGACAGCAAAACCGTGTACAAATTATCTTCACGAAGCGGATAAGCAATGGGAATATTGATTCTCTCTGCGACAAAATTTATTGGCAGTACCTTATATTTCAGTCCTTGCTTTATCTTAAAAAAAATGAAAATTCCCGTCAGTCTTTCAGAAATAAAGAAACGTTTTTCAGAAATATCTGTGCGCCGTGAAAACTCTTCAAGAATAGAAAAAATATACTCGCAGTATTCGAAAAACATTTCCTTGGGAAAGATAAACATATTACAAAAATTGCCAATATCCTCCTTCATATATTCCTTGGCAACATCGGAATATTCCGGATACTTTTCGTTCAAAATTTTTAATGCCAGTTCCATATCCTCCATACGGTGATTAGCAAGATAGTGCTTGTATATTCCATCAACCTTACCAAGATGACATGCGAAATCACACTCCTTCATTAATCCAAGCAGCTTTTCAGGAGAGTAGCTCAGATAATCGAAATAATGCGGCGAATCCATTTCGTTAATGCTGTAAACCTTTATTTCACCTTCCTTAAATACGAAGTGACGACGGTAATGCATAAGCCCGATATAGTCCGGATTATCAAGCTTATCATAGTTCTTCCACGCCCAGTAAAGACTTGTCAATTCGTTGTATGAACCATTTTGCAATGAGATGCTTTCACCTGTATCGTCACCAATCATATTCCCCAATAGCCATTTTAGCTTTGGATCGTCAACGCTCATTCTCTGTTTTGCAAGTGCCCTTCCGACGTGAATTGGCGTGAATATCTCATCTTTTATCAGAACGTCCGGCTTATGATAACATACCAGAAGTTTAGCAGTTTTTTCGCTCATCTTCTATTTGTTCTCCTTTTGTTTTTTTGATAATTTCCAAATTTTAATTGCAGCATATCTCCATAAAAAAGCATTTTTCCATCGCATCCCATTTTGCTTCATTAATCTCTTATGGTATTTTTCTCCATCTATACGAAATAGCCAATCCCATCCTCTCATATAATCCAGTAATCCCCGAATGACCATATATTCAGCCAACCATTCTTTTTCTATATGTGCGTTGCTAATAGATTTTTTCCATTCTTGATATATAATCTGCCAGTCCTGATTCAATCTGTATTTTTCATTTACAAATAACGGATTTCTAGTATCATAATACTTGATGATTGGTGTTTGACGATATTCATACGTTTCATGCCATACCTGAATTCCATTTAATATAATTGGTCGACCACCATGACGAAGCCCGTATTCTACATCATCGCAATGTAAAAAAAATGGAAGTGGCATATTATCTTTCACAAATTCTATCGGGAAACAACCTAACCACCAGCCGGTATACTCACCCTTTAAATAATTCATTTGTAATAAATTCTTTATGTCTGTCATGTCATGATTTTCTCCGACATGAATTATGTTTCCTTTATTCCAAATGTCTACCGCTGTATACTGTACTTCTTGTTTATCCATACGGAACATTCGTCCAGCAATTACTGCATTCTGTTCCTCCTTTTTTAAGTAAGTTAATATAGCATACAACCGATAAAATGTTTCCATCACAAATTCAACATCATCATCCATAAATACAACATTTGTTGTAGAATAATTCGCCATTCTATTTTGAACCTCAGATATTCCCCGGCTGAATCCACCCGAACCACCACTATTCGAATTATGATAAAGATGTACGAATTCTTCATTTGCTAATTCCAATTCTGATGCATTATCAACTATATGAATATCCATATGACCATATAATATTGATTTCGGATCAAAGAATTGGCTCTCTTTCAATTTCAGTAAATTGCAAAATAATTGTTCCTGTCTATAATATGTACATATAATAATACTTAGATTAATATCAGAACCATTTGTAT
>CAMWKY010000096.1 GCA_947174965.1 uncultured Ruminococcus sp.
GTATATATATACAAACGAGCTGTTTTTGTCTCCTAAGGATTCCTGTAGCATATTGCCGTTTTCGTCGTAATTATAACTTTTCCAGCTTTTCATGAACTCACTTTCTGAATCATCATAAGATGTCTGAATACTAATAACTCTGTCCTGCCCGTCGTACTCATAAACAGAGACGCACTCTTTCTCGCCGTCGGAATCATAATACTGTATATACGATAATCTGCCGTTTTCATAGGTGTAATCGGCTTTTTTGTACATTTCGTCATCGTTGTGCAGAATTTCTGCACTTATATTATTATCCGAATTATACTCGTATTCAGTAGTATTTCCGTGACTGCTGTATGAAACAAGCAGACCGTTTTCATATTCATATATTTCCGTACCCATAAGCGTTTCGGGTTCGGTAAGTGCATACTTCTGCGACAAAAGCAGATTATCATGCTCATCATAGTAATTTAGAACTTTCTGAAACGCTCCTGTTTCCTCGTCATCATCTCTGCTTGCTGTTACAATCTGACTGTATACCGCATTTTCGGGAACATCTGCTGTTCTTTCAACAACAGAGACACTCTCTGTACTGTTACTGCATGATACAAGGCATACTGCACACAGCAATGCTGAAATCAGTCTTTTCACTTGTTTTTGTTGACAATTCTTGTCTCAACAGAACCGTCCTCAAGATTAACATAGCGTACAAAGAGTGATACCTTGTTGTCCTCATTGAGATTATTCCAAAGCATTTCAGTAAATTCATCAATATTGCCCTTGATTTCAACAAGTTTCGGCTCACCCTCAAAGCTCGGGAGTGGGTTTCCGTCGCCCATATAAGTATGAATGAAGTGACCTTCACTTGCTATAGGATTGCTGTAGCAGAATGTGTAACGCTGACAGGAATCGGGGTTGCCGTTTGCGGATTTGAGTATCGACATAGCATAATTGAAGCCGTTTTCCTCAAATCTGAGAATGCCTGAAATTCTTGGTGTATAGTTCGGAGCATCATCTTCAAATTCACGTGTGCGGAGAGACTGCTCAAAAGTGAACTGCTTATCCATCATATCATAGATAGTATCGGTCTGGTCGCCGTTTGTAACAATAAGCTTGTTGCCTAATACTCTTACTGGAGCATATATGATAAGATGCGGGTCGGAGAGTTTGGACGGGTCAAAAGCTTGTGTGCGTATGCCTGCACCGTCCTCAACAAATACACGGTTACGGCTGTTTTCACTTCTTCCCATAATAAAGTAGCCTGTAACAGCGTACTTTCCGCATTCGGACTTGCCTATAACAATACCTCTGCCGGGGTATGCGTTTGAGTTTAATTCATTAGCCAAATCAAGTTTAATCATTTTAAATTTCTCCTTTATATTTTATTTATATAATTCCAGTCGTTATCATCATATTTACGCCACGGCGAATAGCCGTTGAATGAACTGAGATATACAACTTTATCATCAAGTATATCAATTTCCATACCGTGTTCGATTTCCCAGTCGCACGAACATTCAAGCTGATAACCTATTTTACTTTCGTCAGCAGGCTTTTCAACTATAAAGACAGTCGGCTTAAAGCATTTCAGCATATCAGTTGCAGGAGTTTCAAAATTGACAGGAATTGTAAGTTCCTCGTCCCAGTCACCCCCTGCAAGTTCCATGAAGTCCAGACAATATGCTTTTGCACCTCTGCAAATAGTATCAAGCATTTTGTCAGTCATGTTGTTGAAGTGTTCAACACATTTCTGCGCATACTCAATATCTGCATCATCATCAATCATGACATCAATTTCAGTATTGAATATTTTTGAATATAATTTTCCCTCAATGCCGTATGCACCTTGTTTTATGTCTTTAATCATAAAATCAGTCCTTTTCGGAATATCCATAAATTTCAAGAATATATGTGTTGTCATATCCGCACTTGTCAAATATATCAGCAATTTCCTGCTCTGTGATGTTTTCACGCAAGAAATCTGAAATATATTCAAGCTGTTCTTGTCTTACCTGTTCGTCAGTCTGCACAAAATCAGGGTACATTGTTCCGTCTTTGGCAATATAGAACGCAGTTTCCTTGTCTTCAACTTTATGGTTTTCTACATAATAAGTGCTGTCAAAAAGATTTACGACTTTTGCAGGATAATTTTCCTCATAACCCAATGCACTGTATTCGCATATAACCTCGTTATCTTTTTTTAAAACTCCCTCGAAATCATTTCTCTCACAGCCAGTATATTCCTTATAATCAAACGTACAGCCGTCAATTTCATAGCTTTTTTCTGATATATAGACTGTTCCAGTATCGCACGATACAAGCGTACAGGCACATATTAGAAGTATAGATAATTTTTTCATATTGAATATTTCAGTCCTTTTCAGAATAATTATAAATTTCAAGAATATATGTGTTGTCATATCCGCACTTGTCAAATATATCAGCAATTTCCTGCTCCGTGATGTTTTTACGCAGAAACTTTGAAGCTGATTCAAATTTTTTACTCCATAACTCAGGATTTCTAATACCGCTGTTATCAATGTTATTTATACAGATACTATTGTTATTATCCATAAAATCGGGAACATTTTCGCCGTCACAAACAACAAAACACAAAGGTTTAGATACATTACTTCCATACGGTGACGGGGTATTATTCTGAACATAATATATATCTCCGCCGTCATATTCAAAAAGATGTACTACTTTTTCAGGACGGCTTTCATTGCCTTTATCATCACAACCATGCTTATATATAACCTTGTCGCCCTTTTTTATTTCAACATTAAGTTTTGTATCGGGAAAACCTGTTGAATTTTGCCATGCAACATTATAAACACCATCAACAGCGTTTTCGATTTCATAAGTTACAACAGGATAATCAGTACGTTCAAAAAAAGATTCAGTTGCTCCGCATGAAGTAAGCATAAACAGACATATCAGCAGTGCAGATAATTTTTTCATTCTGTCACATAAGCCTTTCCGTCGATTATTTCAATTCTGTCCTGACAGAAAAGTGAAACAGCTTTCGGGAGCAGTTTCCATTCGACATTCTCCATGATACGCCTCTGCAATACTTCAGGAGTATCATCTTTTTTAACATCAACAACACCCTGCAATATTATTGCACCTGCATCTGCCTTTTCGTTTACAAAATGTATCGTTGCACCGCTGACTTTTACGCCGTATTCAAGTGCTTTTTCGTGGACTTTCAGTCCATAGAATCCCTCACCGCAGAATGACGGAATAAGTGCAGGGTGAACGTTGATAATCTTGTATGCGTATCTGCTTGTAACGCACTCGTCAAGTATCGTCATGAATCCTGCAAGCACTATCAAATCAGCCTTTTCCTCGTCAAGAGCATCAAGTACAGCTATGCTGTAGGACTTGCTGTCAGCATATTCTCTGCGTGGGATAACTCTTGTTGCAATGCCATTGTTTTTTGCTCTTTCAAGTGCGTATGCGTTCGGATTGGACGATATAACGCAAGTTATTTTTCCGTCCTTTATTTCTCCTGCTTTTTCGGCATCAATAAGTGCCTGTAAATTTGTACCGCCACCCGATACAAGAACAATTATATTTTTTTCCATATATTTCATTCCTTTGATTTTTCCATATTTTTAAATATCTTCTGACTTATCTCATCATTAAGCAACTCAAAAATATAGTCCCAGTCGTCCATGCGCCAATTACTCAAACGCTTTGAAGATTTTTTCAGAACATCAATATCACACTCAAAAAAACAGTCCATATTTGCATTTCTGGCACGTTTAAAAAGTTTTCTGAATGAGGGTTTCTTGTATTCATATAATTTCATCAGAAGCAGAAAAAGAGTTCTGCTTGTTCCGCCACAAAGAGAGTTTTCAAGATACTTTATTTCTTCATTAAGAAGTGTGACTGTGAGAAATTCAACGTCAATACCGTCTGACATATACCATAAAGCAAGTGCTATTTTGAATCTGTTTTCATAATTTTTGTCATGGACTTCATAAATACTTCCGTTATGTATAAATTCACAATAATTATACTGCGAAATATCACCGCCATTTAGAATACATTCAAGTTCTGAACGGTATTCAAGAAGTTTTGATTCTACAAATTTTTCTGCATCTTTTGTCATAATCTATCTCCTTAATAAGCAAAAATTGCTATCAGTACAAAAAGTGCCACTACACCACCGAAAATTATATATCTGTAATAGCTTTCGGTAAACTCATTTTTTCTGTTGATGAAATAGAAAAAAATCGGATTATCAGGGTCATAGCAGATTAGCTCCTCGTCACCTATATCGTATTTCTGTTCAGAATCAGCTATAGTGTAAACGGAGCTTATCTGCCTGCCCTCCTCTGTTTCGTAGTCAACGACAGGATAATAATAAGTCTTTCCGCTTTTTTCCGTGTGATAATCGGTTATTGTACCATATACAGCAACAGTATTTTTCATCTGCTTATTTATTTTGTAAATATGGTACAGAAAAACTGCCACCATAAAAACATATATTCCCAGAAGTCCATACAGTAAATAGCCGTAATGATATGTAACACCGACTGTTATAAATGATATAACCGCCCATATATAGTCAATTTTTTCAACATTCATAAATTTTTGCCTTTCTATTCTGGAAACTGCACATGACCTTGTATAATTTCCGTATCGTCATATGACAGCGGAATATCTTCATCAATTATAACTTGTCCGTATATGTCAGTAATTCTGAATGTGAATGGACCTTTACCCATCTTATCAGATTCAAAATAATTATACTGCCGACGCTTTATTTCCTCAAATTCGCCTTTTATATTGAGATATTCAAGCTTTGCTATGGGATAGCGGTGATTTCTCACCTGCAAACCGCACCAATATTCCGTTGTACCCTCTTTATATTTGTAGCATACAGGAGCATTTTCTGCCGTGTCAAGTGGTATTATTTTCCATGATACAGGCACACGCCCTTTTTCTACAGGTGCAATAAGTGGAAACGCATCAACATATAAATCCAAATCACCTTTTTTACCCTCTGGCAATAAATCAGTTACAAGCATATTTATTGTACCAAGTTCGCCTGTAACTTCCAGATATGCACCAGCAAGCTGTGCATTGTTATAGTCTGCAAGATTCATGGCAACAATCCAGTAATCAGTTGAAACAGGGTCAAGCATTGCACAACCGCCGACATATCCGCCACCATAAAAAGTACCTTCTCCTGTATGTACAGTTCCTTTTGGTTCAAGAATACAGCTTTCATTAATAGTATAATCATCTACAGCAAGAATAAAATTTTTCAAAGCTGTAAGTTCCTCTGCTGAACGTCCTCTTTTTTGGGCAAGAATCATATCATAAACATCAATTCTGCCATCGTTGTCTTCATCTTTTACTGAACCTGCCGAAAATGCAGATACAGCGGAAATGCTTAATACAGTTGCAATAACTGCAATGAAAACAGAAATTTTTTTCATTTCTTATCAGCAGATAATAACTCCGTCTTCAGCTTCAACAAGTTCACCAAGAATATAAGCATTTTCACCAGCTGACTTTATAGCCTCAATTGCCTTGTCAGCATTATTCTTATCAACAGAAACAATCATGCCTACACCCATATTGAATGTGTTGAACATATCACGTTCAGGAATACTTCCACTTCTTGCGATAAGGTCGAAAATCGGGAGTACCTGCACTGCGTTTCTTTCAATTTTTGCAGAAAGATTTTTCGGGAGTGAACGTGGGATATTCTCATAGAATCCACCGCCCGTTATATGTGAAATTGACTTTACTGCAACAGTGTCAATAAGTTTCATGACAGCTTTTACATAAATGCGTGTAGGTGTGAGAAGTGTTTCACCAAGAGTTGCACCTAAATCATCAAAATACATATTAAGTTTCTGCTCATTTACATCAAACACACGTCTTACAAGTGAGAATCCGTTTGAGTGTACACCGCTTGACTTTATAGCAATAAGAACATCTCCAGCTTTCTGCGTATCGGGCTGTAAAATCTTGTCTTTATCCACAACACCAACTGAAAATCCTGCAAGGTCATACTCATCTTCGGGCATAAGTCCGGGGTGTTCAGCTGTTTCACCGCCAATCAATGCACATTCAGCCTGCACACAACCTTCTGCAACACCTGATACAATTTCAGCAATCTTTTCAGGTATATTCTTTCCGCAGGCGATATAATCAAGGAAAAACTGCGGTTTTGCTCCACAACAGATAATATCATTGACACACATTGCAACACAGTCGATACCAACAGTATCGTGCTTATCCATGATAAATGCAATTTTGATTTTAGTACCAACACCATCAGTTCCCGAAACAAGAACAGGTTTTTTGATGCCAGTCATATCAAGTTCAAAAAGACCTCCGAAACCGCCGATACCTGATATACAGCCGGGCAAAGTAGTTCTTGCAATATGCTGTTTCATAAGTTCAACAGCCTTGTAACCTGCTGTTACGTCAACACCAGCCTTTTTATAGCTTTCTGAAAAACTGTTATTCATAAAAAATTTCCTCCATAATCTTATTTTAAATTCGGAGTCTGAAATGCAGGTTTAATTTTATTTACAACTCTGCACTCCGACTCCGAACTGAAAATTATTCTTTACCGCTCCAGCAATATGTGCAAAGATTGCATGACGGAAGTCCGACAGCTTTCATTTTGCCGTCAAGTGACTGAAATTCCAGAGAAGTAAGTTTTAAACGACGACAAATTTCATCACGGAGCTTTTTACCTCTCTCCGTATTTGTATCACTGTATTCTGATATATATTTTACTCCTTCTTCGCCCTCAAATTCGTCAATTATCTGACGTGCAATAAGTTCAAGTTCAGAGTGACTTCTTGAGAAGTTAAGATATTTACAGCCATACATAATAGGCGGACAGGCAGAACGCATATGAACTTCTTTTGCGCCGTTTTCGTAAAGAAATTCAACTGTTTCTCTCATCTGCGTACCACGCACAATACTATCATCTACAAACAACAGCTTTTTACCCTCAATAAGTTCATGAACAGGTATAAGCTTCATTTTTGCAACAACATTACGCATACTCTGATTGGCAGGCATAAAACTGCGGGGCCATGTAGGAGTATACTTGATAAACGGACGTGCAAAAGGAATACCGCTTCTGTTTGCGTAGCCGATTGCGTGAGGCGTACCCGAATCAGGCACTCCGCATACATAGTCAACATCAGGAAGTTTTCCTGCCTTAATGTCATTTTCAGCCATTATTTCGCCGTTTCTTGTACGCATAACTTCAACGTTGACTCCCTCATAACAAGCTGTAGGATAGCCATAATAAGTCCAGAGGAAAGTGCATATCTTCATTTTGGAAGCATCACCTTCAGCAAGTACGTCACAGCTGTCAGCTGTAATTTTTACAATTTCACCTGCTGTAAGTTCTTTGTAAGTTTCGTAGCCGAGTTTCTGAAATGCGAATGATTCAGTTGAAAGACAGAAGCCGTCCCAGCGTTTGCCGATTACTATAGGAAGTCTGCCATAAGCATCACGAGCTGCAATAATACTGTCTTTTGTAAGAATAATCAGCGACATTGTACCCTCAATTTTACTTTGAGCATAGCGTATGCCG
>CAMWKY010000097.1 GCA_947174965.1 uncultured Ruminococcus sp.
GTATCTTACTCTTTTCGCAGTTGCACCTTTGTCGGCACGTTGAATTTCAAGGTTATAGCGTTTATTTTTGCTGTCGTTTGCAAGAACATCAAGACAGATAGAACGTGCGCTTAAAATCTGCTTCATATCATATTGTGTTTCCTGACGGATAACTTTTAAATCCTTTTTACCTGTGATGATTCTAAGCACCATTTCAGTAAGTGGAATGTTATCTCTGAAAAGTTCTCTCATAAAATCATCGTCAAGAGGTCTGTATTTTGCAATTCGCTCTAAATCTTCCTGGTGGAGCTGTTCTTTGGTCTTAACAGGTTTATCCATTGGTATCTCCTCTTTCAATTACGTTCTTCCTACTGATATTATACCACATTTCAAAACAAAAATCAATACCATTATAAATAAGTATATCACATTTAGTGATGTTTTACAATACCAAAAGAAAATTTTTACAAAGAAAGGACTGTTTCTATGTCAATTCTAATCATAGCCGAAAAACCGTCGGTAGCTCGCAGTCTGTGTACGGTTATCGGTGCAAAAACAACAAAAAAGGGATACATTGAGGGAAACGGCTACATTGTTTCCTGGTGTGTCGGACATCTTGTAGGTCTGAAATATCCCGACGATTACCTCAACGGCTGGCACGAAAAATGGAGTTTCTCACAACTTCCGATGATTCCGAAAAACTGGCTTTTCAAGGTCACGGAAAGCACCAAAGAGCAGTATGAAGTCTTGAAAAACCTCGTCAGGAGAGATGATGTGACGGAAATAATCTGTGCTACCGATGCCGATAGAGAGGGTGAGTGTATCTTCCGTTATGTCTACAATATGATTGGTTTCAGCAAGCCTGTAAAACGTCTTTGGGTTTCGTCACTGGAGGAATCTGCAATCCGCAAGGCTATGCGAAATATGAAGCCAATGAGCGACTACGACAACTTATTCTTGGCAGGATTTTCAAGAGCAAAGGCGGACTGGCTTGTCGGAATGAACGGCTCTCGCCTGTTCTCCTGCCGTTACCGTGACCGCCTGAATATTGGCAGAGTTCAGACTCCAACCCTTGCAATGATTGTTCAGCGTGACTTTGATGTGAAGAATTTCGTTAAGCAGAAATATTTCACTGTTGACCTTGATTGTGGCGATTTTACGCTGATTTCTGCAAGAATTGATGATGAAAATATTGCTGATAATCTTGTAAATTTGTGTAACGGAAATACCGCAAAAATCACATCTGTAAAGCGTGAAATAAAAACCGTAAATCCGCCTAAACTTTACGATTCGACAACATTACAGCGTGATGCAAACAAGATTTACGGCTATACCGCACAGCAGACGCTTGATTGTGTTCAGTCGCTGTATGAAGCGAAAAATGTTACATATCCACGCACTGACAGCCAATATCTGAGTGATGATATGGAACAGACGGCACTTGACGTTATCAGCATAATCGGCAGAGTGTTTCAGTTCGGCAGTGTTGCAAATCCAGATATTTCACGCTGCATAAATAACAGCAAAGTAACGGGACATCACGCAATTATCCCGACTGTGAACATTCAGACCGCTGATTTTGTTAATATGCCGACTTCGGAGAAAAATATTCTCACGCTGATTGCAAACCGCCTTTTGTGTGTTTCTGCTTCTGCCCATAAGTACGAATCTGTAAAAATTTCTGCTGACTGCAACAGTACAGAATTTACCGCAAACGGCAAAACTGTACTTGAAAACGGCTGGAAAAATTACGCTTTGAAATCTGCTGAAAATGACGAAGTAAAGCCGATTCCGACAGTTGCTGAGGGACAGACTTTCACGGCACACGCAGGCAAAAGTGAACACTTTACAAGTCCGCCGAAACCGTTCACGGAAGATACTCTGCTTTCCGCAATGGAACACGCAGGGCAGGAAAATTATGATGAAAATTCGGAGAAAAAAGGTCTTGGAACTCCTGCTACCCGTGCCGGAACGATTGAGGGACTTGTCAAAAAAGGTTATGCGGAGAGAAAAGGCAAGCAGATTGTCGCAACCGAAAAAGGTGTGAATTTAATTGCTGTTGTGCCTGATGAGGTCAAATCCGCAAGCCTTACTTCCGACTGGGAAATGAAATTACAGCAGGTTGAACACGGTGAATATTCAGCAGATACTTTTATGGCTGAAATTGAAGATTTTATTCGTACTCTATGCAGCAAATATGGCTCTGCCGATTCTTCTGTATCATTCGGAAATAACTCTGCACCAATTGGTAAGTGTCCGAAGTGCCAGAATGATGTTGTCAAAGGCAAATATGGTTACTACTGCAAGGGCAGGTGCGGAATGAACGTCGCAAAAGTCTACGGCATAGAGCTTTCGGAAACTCAAATCAAGGGACTTTTAAGTGGAAAATCCACAAGCTACACGGCTAACGGCAAGAAAAATACCGTTCTGCCCGAAGTCTTTGAAAACAACTACAACGGCAGAACTTACTATCAATGGAAAACTGAAAGGAAGTAATCAATGAGTATTAACAGAAACGCAGACAGGGAAAATCTGCACCTTGCAAATGGATATATGGAAGTCCTTATAGCTGCTCTTGACTTCAACAATTCTATAAATAAGAACTACCCTTCACTTCTTGCAAGAAATAAGGAAATTGAAAGAGATTTGGGATATGTTCGTGAGGACGGCACACTCTCCTGTTTTAAATCTATGCTTCCGAAGTATGTATATATGTTGATTGAAAACTATGCAGAACTTGCAAATAAAATGAACGAATTTATTGAAATGTTCAACGAAGGAGAAATGAAAGATGACACAGCAAGTGAATAATAATATTGCCAAAATTCTCGGAGTATCTGAGGACAGCATTTCTGCCCTGCCGAAAGAAATCATCGGCTCAATGCAGGCTGTGCTTGAAAGCGTTGAGGTCAGGAATGAAGATGATGCAAAAATGCTTTACTCCGAACTTGACGGCTATTGGAGAAAAGGAAATGTTCTCAACGGTCTGAACGATGTTGCAGGAGATACGGGTATCGACTATACAACTCTTGTAAATCTTGACTACGATACTCAGCAGGAACTTGTTTTTGAGTATATGGCTGACAGCAGTAATACTGCACATCTTTACGATGTCGTCAACAAGGCTCTTGCAGTTATGGAACTTGAAAACGTTGCAAAACTGACTGATATTCCTGTAAGTAGGCTGAAAGAATATCCCTTTGAAACTCAGGTGCAGCTTTGCGGTATGTATTCAATGGAATATGATGAGAACGATTCCTTTGAACTCATCAGCCGTCTTAAAGGTGTGATTGGCTTATGAGCAGGATAAGGACAGCAGGTGCGGACTTGCGAAAAATAACCAACAAAACTTATGCAAAGTATGCTACTGAAAAGGGCGAAAAGATTGTTCTTGCACTTGAAAAGTGCTGTATTCCGTACTTTGCAAAGTTCAGCAGTACCGAAATCTCACTTACATATGATGCCGATTACAAGGAAAATGTTGAAGAAATCATCAGAAAATTGCTTTCGGGTGTTTATGATGAAATTATGGCTGAATTAAAGCATATGAGCGATAAAAACGTATATAAACAGCTTCTTCCCGAAATAGCGGAAACTCTCGGTACTTCGGTTAGTTTTCTTAAATCCCGTCCCGATGAGGTGCAGGAAATCATCTGCAAGAGATACGTCAATCTGTGGTACTGCGATACTCCGACGATAAAGCGTGAACTTGCAGAACTCATCAATCTTAGCAATTCGGAGGAACATTATGTATCAGCTGAGATTCAGCGTAAACGTGCCGAAAAGATACGCCAAACGCAGATACAGAAAGAAAACAGAGAACGCCCTGAACGTGAAAGGAGATTTTAACAATGCCCGTACAGGATAATGAACAGCCAAAAAAGACTGATAACTTCTTTGAAAACAATGACGAACAGCGTAAAACTTCCGTAAATCAGCAGGAGAATAGCATTACAAAGTCGCAGAAACTTCTTCCCTTTCTAAATACAAAGTCGGAGATTCATCAGAATCAGATGCAGTCTTTGGATATGAAGATTGCTCGCAGAGAGGATAAGATTTCCCGAAATGAAGCCAGAATTGAGCGATTAACAGCAAAGGCTGACAGGCTTGAGGACAGAAATACAATGCTGAAAAATATGCTGGGCAGCGTTCCACTTGTACGCAGGCTGATTGAAAAAAATGAACAGAAAATCACTAATATCAGGGAGAATAAAATCCCGAAAAGGCAGGATAAAATAATAACTCACAAGCAGAAACTTGCGGTTTTAGCCGAAAAACGCATTGCAACGGAACATAAATTAAACCGTGTTATCGCTCTGAATGACACGATAAAAAGTTTCTCAATCGGTCTGAATAAGGAACGACGTGAAATTTTTTCCGATGCTATGAATCGTCTGAATACGGCAAATGCGGACTGCCTGACAGATAAAATCACGGCTCTGCAAGCGAAAAAACAGCAGATTATTGAGGAATATAACCGTCCCGAAACTTCCGTTGTGGACAAGGTTAATCTTAGTCAAAAGCTGAAAAATATTGACCAAAAAATTCACGATACGAATGAAAAAATGCAGAAATATATCCGTTCCGAAAAAAGTTTTTCCGAAAAATCGTACAATGTTGTTGATGCCACAATGAAGATGACAAGTGATAGAATTGCCAATATTTCAGAAAGTGCAACATACACAATTCCGCAGATTACTGAGAATATTTTTGACGTTGCCGACAGAGTCAGGGTGATGGATAAAAATAAAATCAATGAAGCTGCTGTTGAATTTAATGCAATGAAAAACGTTGAAATGGCGGTTGAAGATGATTTGAATATGATTGATGGAATCATCAATAACGGCTCAAAATCGGAACTTGAAGCAGTACAGAAAGAACTGTCTGAAACGCTTGTGGCTATGAAAGAAATTTCAGGAAACAAGTATATGATGCATAGTGTCCGTGAATCCACAGCAAAAGAAATTCCACAGATTGAGGCACAGCTTTATGAGGTCAATAAGGCTCTTGAAAAATTTGCTCCTGCGGTAGAGAATAAAGCAAAAATCAATCCCGATTATTATAAGTCCCTGCCACAGAATGAACGTCACATTGAAAGTATGTCACAACGTCAGGCGGACAAGGTTATGGCAGGTCTGACGGCAGTCGGAATCGCTTTTTCTGCTGTCAATCGTGCAAACGAAAAAACTGCAATAACTGTTGCTGAATCAGATGTTCCCGTTCTGAAAGCTGTGATGCTGAATGCTCAGAAAGCTATGGAAGAAGAATCAAAACAGGCTTGGCATTCGCTCGGTGATGCTTTCGTTGAAGCCTATGAAGAAACCCACATTCCCGAAAACTTCGAGGTAAAAAAGCCTGAATTTAAAACGATAAATCCCGACTTTTACAAGTCGCTGACTAAGGATAACCGTTCAATCAGCGTAGAAACCAAGACAAATGCCGATAAAATTATGAAACAGCTTTCAACAAAAAATATTGAGTTTTCGGCAGTTGAACGCAAAAATGATACGGTTGCAATTACAGTTGAAAAGGCTGACGAAAACGCATATAAAAGTATTTCGGACAGCATAAAAAATGAACGTGCAAAGCAATTCATAAATCCCGAATTTTTCAAGGCTCTGCCTGAAGAAGAACGTGCAACTCAGCGTATGCCACAAGCTCAGGCAGAACAGAAAATCAGCGAATTATCAGCAAAAAACATTCCACATTCCGCTGTTCTGAACGGTGATAAATCTGCCGTCACAGTTGAAAAGAAAAATGTCGGAGCTGCCTTTGTAAGCCGTGATAAACTGAAAAGGTCGGCACAGCGTATCAGCAGCAAGAGCAGACAGCAGGACAGACCGAAAACACCCAATAAAAATCAGGGATTAGAATAATGCTATGAAAATTACAGATGAACAGATTGAGAGAGCAAATTCGGTAAATCTGCCGTTGTTCCTTATGGCAAACGGCTTTGAACTCAAAAGGGTCGGCAGAGAGTATTCGTGGAAAGAACACGATAGCCTGCACATCAAAAATAATGAACCCGGTGAACGTGGACGGTGGTTTCGATTCAGCACTGATGAGGGCGGTGACAATATCAGTTTCGTCCGTGAATATATGAATAAATCATTTGTTGAAGCTGTCGAAATGCTGAATGGTGAAATCTATGTGAGGGACTTTGTTCCCTCGCACAGCTATGAATATAAGCCGAAAAAAGTGCAGAAATCTGATATTTCAATAGTTGAAAATGATGATTGCAAGCGAGTTTTCGCTTATCTTTGCAAGACTCGTGGACTTGATTACAATATGATTTCCAAACTTGTGAAAAGCGGAAAAATAGTTCAGGAACAGAAAACAGGCAACGCTGTTTTTAAGATTTTTGATGAAAATAACAGGCTTGTCGGTGCAGAAAAAGTTGGAACATCTACGCAACAGAAATTCAAAGGAATTGCAACAGGCTCGGCAAGCGGTTACGGCTTTGAAGTCTGCAAAGGAAACGGCGAAAATGCGTTGTTCTTTGAGTCGGCTATTGATATGCTCTCCTATCTGCAAATGTACGGCTCACAGCTTGAAAATCATCGGCTTGTATCAATGATGGGAGTAAAACCTTCTGTTGTTATTGATACAATGGAACGCTTCGGAATACCGCCTGAAAACGTGTTTATATGCTCCGACAACGATAAGGCAGGAAATGAATTATTTACACGTTTGCAGAATGAATTTCCGCAAATAAAAAGGATTTTCCCCGATAACAGATACAAGGACTGGAATGATGCTCTCAGAGATATTCCGAAAGAAAAAGAGGAGGTCGGAAAAGTGACAACCTATGGCAACAAAACCTGGAACGATGCGACAGACAACAGAAATAAAACGCTCGTTTCTATGAACGAAAATACCTTTATGAAACTGAAAAATCAGCTTGATAATTCGGGTATCAATTACTTTGCTTATGCAAAAAAAGAATCCGTTGTTATGGCGGTCAACGACAAGGATATTGATTGGCTGAAACAGCTTGCAGGCAATGAAAATCTGCCCACTCGAAAATCCAATGTTGAGTACATACCGCCACAGAAGAATATTATCGGAAATGCAGAATATCGCTACATTTCCGATAAGCAGTATATCTCTGCTGACAGCGATACTGCTTTGAAAATGGCTGAAATTATGCTATCCCGAAATGTTCAGTTTTCGGGCAGAATCTATCTGAATGGCAAGGCTACACTGACAGTTAGCGGTGCTGATTTGGCACACGTCAAGTCAATTCAGCAGAGTGTTATTGATATGCGTAAGCAGTTCGCAAGAGAATCAAAAGCAGGTGAAATTATCGGCAACAAGGCATACCGTGATATTCGTCAAAGACAGATTTATTATTCCAAACTCACTCCTGAACAGTACAAGAAAGTTCAGCCTTATCTTGATACCAATGCTGAATATAGCGGTCTTATCCGTGACAACAAGGTTATTTTTACAGTTGAAAAGGACGATTCTGCGACGTTTCATAGAGCATTGGAAAATGCACAGCGCGAGGTTGGTATTATCAATACATTGAAAAATATACTACCATCTATTGCAAATTCCATTGAAAAGTGATATAATATATGAGGGT
>CAMWKY010000098.1 GCA_947174965.1 uncultured Ruminococcus sp.
ACAGGGAGGGATTCGAACCCTCGATACGCTATTAACGTATACACGAGTTCCAGTCGTGCGCCTTAGACCAGCTCAGCCACCTGTCCATTATAAAAATAAATACCCTCATAGAGAGGGTATCTGGTGCGAGTAATGGGACTTGAACCCATACGTCTGTTGACACACGCCCCTCAAACGTGCCTGTCTTCCTATTCCAGCACACTCGCAAAGTACGTATATTATTATACATCAAAAATATCAAAAAGTCAAGCCATTTTTCTAAATTTTACATTTTCACCATTTTTTTAGTTGGTATTGTTATAAATTTATACTGTTTCACTATTTTTAGAGGAAATCAAAGAAAATTCAAAAAGTTATGTCGAAAAAGCTTGATAAAATTTTTCGGACAATATATAATAAAATCAACCTGATATGATATGACATATTCGCTTATATGAAATTTCATTGATGGTTTTAATATAAATGAAAAGGAGATTGTACCTATGGAAAAAAAATCAAATGGTTCTACAATCAAAGTCTTAATCTGTGATGACTCTGCTGTAAACGGAGTAAAAATGGCATCTGAACTCATTAATCTTGGATTCTATGCCTACACACGCAAAAACACTGGAGATGCTATTCTTCGCTCTATATTGTCTGACAAGCCTGATGCTGTTATTTCTGACATCAGCCTTAGTGACACTGACGCAATGACTGTCATACAAAGAGCAAAATCCATACTTTCTAAAAGTCCTGCTTTTATCATTCTTTCTGAAATAAGCAACGGCTTTATTGAACGTCAGGTTCTTCAGAACGGAGCATCGTATTTTCTTGCAAAGCCTTTTGGTACAGAAGAACTCTGCAAAGCAATAAATGCAGTTGTATTCAAAGGTTTTGATTTTGAATTTAGTTCAGACAACTACGATGTTGAAATAATGGCAACAGAACTCATACAAAAAGTAGGTATTCCGGCAAATATAAGAGGTTACAGATATATACGCACGGCAATTGTTGAATGTGTTGAGAACGGTAACTATCTTAACAGTATTACAAAACTTCTTTATCCAAAAGTTGCTGAAAAACATAATACCACACCCACAAAAGTTGAAAGAGCAATAAGACACGCTATTGACTCTGCATGGCATAGCGGAGATAAAGAGAATATATATTCGTATTTCGGCTATAATTCGGATACTTTGCGACCGACAAACTCAAAGTTTATATCGCTTGCAACAGACAAAATAAGTCTCATTTTAAAAAACAAAAATAAGTCTGAAATTTCCGGAAATTTTTGATTACAGAATGTTTAAAAGTATTATTTCCGAATTATAAGCACAATTATAATTGCAGATAATACAGATATTTAAACAAACAAGCTTGTTATAATACAGAATCAATGGGTGCAAGGACAATTGCAATGCGATTCAAAGTTATTGTAAAGATTAATTTAAAATCCTGCTTCTTTATTCAGAAAGAGGCAGGATTTTTTCTATAGTGAGATGAATATTAATGCTATATAAGCAGAAATTGAGGCACATACAGCCACAACTATAAGCGGAAGATTGAAAAATGCAAGTATAACAGCAATAACAGTTCCAACAGCCGAAGCAGTAATATTTCCCGTGCTGTAGAAGATTGCGGGAATTGTCATTGCGCTTAAAACAGCATATGGTATATATTTCAAAAAACTTTTTATAAATCTTGATTTTATTTTTTTTCTGACAAAAACAAAAGGAATCATGCGTATAATATATGTAACTCCAGCCATTACAAGAATATATATAGCTATACTCATCACGCACTCTCCTCATCAGGAACAGGAAAAAGAACTGCGCCAATTGAAGCAGATACAACAGCACATATTATTACAGCATACACTGACGAAATTGCAGTTATGCAGTATCTGAAAATTATACTAAGAACAGCCGACGCAATAACAACACATAGTATATTTTTATGCTTTCTTGATGGCGGAATTATAATTGCAAGAAACATTCCGTATAGAAGTATTCCCATAGCAGAGGAAATTGTTTCGGGCATGAGTTGTCCTGCATACGCACCGAGAAAAGTTCCGAGAATCCAGCCAACAGCAGAAATAAGAATTATTCCATACATATATGCTGGCACAATCAGTTCAGATTGTGCAGAACAGATTGCAAATATTTCATCTGTTATGCCATAAGATGCAAGAAGTCTGTGCGGTATAGTGAATTTTCTGTCAAGTTTCTGCGACAATGAAAGTGCCATGAGCGAATACCTTATATTTATAGTAAGTTGTGATAAAATCATGGCAATAATCGTTCCGTGCTGTGCTATGACTTCAATTCCGGCAACCTGCCCTGCTGATGTTAGATTTACTGCGGAGATTACAGAAGCTTCAAGTACTGATAATCCCGAACGGACGGCACTTATTCCAAAACCGAATGAGACAGAGAGATAACCAAGTCCAACAGGTATACCGTGAGACATTCCACGCAAAAAATCTGATTTCAATTAAAAACTTCCTTTCATTTAGCTGATTTATCGTCTTACAAGTTTAAGCTCATAGATGCTAACTCTTGAATTGTCTTTTCCGCCGATATTGAATACTATTTCCGCATCTGCTGTAATCGGACATTCAAAATCATTTTCATATTGTGATTTTGTGCCTTTGCCTGTAAAAATATCCTCAAAAATTACTTCACCTGTTGATTTGTCTCTTATACAGAACGGAATTTCTGTTCCGTCACCTGTTTCAAGCTGAAAACTAAAGTGATATTTTCCGCCTTTTTTCAAGCCGATTCCTGAAGCAAATACTTGTATAGATTCGGATTTTGTACCGCCTGTAACTGTTGTAATGTGATATGACTTGTCCCAGTCTGAAAAATAATCTGACATATTTGCACCGTCTGATGTGACCGTGCTGTATTCTGCATCTACGGCAACATCAATGCCGGTCTGGTCTGATGCTATGCCAAGAGCCTGACATATCTTGTCCGCAAGAACATAGGCACTGTTTTGCTGTGTCTTTTCGGAGGGGTGCCAGTCCGAGCCAAAACCGTCAGTCTGCGTATGTGTTGCCGACTGATAGCACATTATTCTGTCGTATCCTGATTCTTTTCTGAAAGTCTCAACAGCTTTTTCAATATACGGAAATTCCTCTGTACAACCCATTGTGCCGAGAGTACATATTATATAAGCATCAGGATTATTCTTGTGAATCTGATTAAGGAATTTAACATACTCCTCTGCAAATTCGTCTCCTCTTGTATCTATATCCTTTGAAACGTATGTATTGTCGTTTGTACCAAGATTTACAACAACAACATCATTCTTGTGATTTTCAAAATCCCATGCAACTTTGTAACTGCCGAGCTTGCCTACATAGTCGTAATAATCGGGGACAAGACTGTCTGTTTCCCTGTCGCCGTTCTGACTGTAGCCAGAAATTATGCCATGACCACTGTAGCTTACTGCACTGTAATCAGCGTCAAGCTGTTTTGCCGTGAGATAAGCATAGGATTTCATGAAGTTTTCAGTTGATGTCATATAATTTTCGTACTGGTCTTTACCCTCAACTCCGTATGCGCAGGTTATTGAGTCGCCTATAAATTCAATCTGCAAAGACTTTTTCTGCAATGGCGCAACAGGTACTGGCATATCAGAATTTACCTTGATTTTACTTACTCCGACAGCACCGTTATTTGCTTCCGAAAGATGAATGACCTTGACTACAGCTGTTTTTGATTCGTCACCGCTGAAAAGCTCAACAGTTTTTTCCTTTACACTCAAAATTGCATCAAGTATGATTTTATCATCAACTATAACAGCATAGCGTGGACGATATTTTTCTTCGCTTTCAACAAAATCATCACCGTTTATTGTAATTTCTGCTGATTTGCCTGTAACTGTAAACTCAACAGCAGAACCACTCTGCACAAGCCACGCAATGTTATTTTCATCATAGATATTTCTTCCGATATACCTTACATTTTCTTCACTTACATCAATAATCTGCTCCGAAAATTCGCCTGTACCGACAAAAGCTTTTCTCATCTCAATCATATCAAATACATCAACTCTGTTGTCTCCATTAATATCCTGTTCTGCTGTAACTTCATTTTTGCCGAGAATTGAATCACACAGATTTTTCAGGTCTTTGGCAGAATATTTTCCTATTGCAAATGCACTTGTAACAGTTACAGCAGAAAAAACTACAACAGTTGAAATAATAGCTTTCTTCTTCATATTGTCTGCTCCTTATTTTTTATTGACATTACCATATTTATGCCATTTAAGTCTTGTTTGTCAACAAGATAGTGCATAACTTTCTGAAAATTTGCGGAAATATATTCTTCTGCCTTTTCACTTTTATATACAGTAAAGAGATAAACGGCGAACGGAATTTTCACATCATCATCATTATAGATACTGTCAAGGACTTTTTCTTTTTCGGAGAGTTCCTTTATGTATGCCAGTTCAAGAAAAAGCTGTTTGTAATCAGTTTCAGGCAATTTTGCAGGTACATCATGTACTTCTTCAACAACTGTTGTTTTTGTGGTTCTTTTTCGTCTTTCAATTTCAGGACAATTATTAGCACTAATAGTGCCCAAACAAGCGTTAATACAACTGACAAAAACTCCTGTTATATCAATATTTTCTGGAATACTTATCTTTTTTATGTAGCAATTCACAAAAGCTTTTTTTTCAATTAGTTCTACACTATCAGGAACAAAAACTTCTGTAATTGTTAAATTATGAAAAGCACCTGATGCAATTGTTTTAACATTGTCGGGAACATATATTATTTCTTCTTCGTTTATATCATATACCCTCTTAAGAATATCATTTTCTACTTCAAAAGCCATTGTTTTTCACTCTCCTTTATTATTTGCAGAACAGCGGAAAAAATTTCATGTTCTGCAAAATACATTCTTTTCTACATTATACCACAATATTACACAACAGTCAAGTTTTTATTTCAACTTTTGTGGCAGGAACAGTTTACAAGCATATTCCATGTTATACAGTCAACTTTGCCGTTCTGTGGGATTCCGCACATCTTCTGAAACTTCTTTACAGCCTCTACAGTATCATTATTGAAATGACCGCATACGTTTATTTTCGGGAAATTGTCATACCGCTGTCCCATGCCATAAAGCAAAGCCTGTATGATATACACAAGCTGACCATCTGCACCGTTCTCGCACACAAATTTTTCCGACGGAAATGCCGGATATGGTTCAGGTTTCAGCTCAAAAAGTCCTTTATAAACCTGTACAATCTTATTCCACGTATCAGGTGTTGTATTTCCTGTCACTGTCAGATTATATTTGTACTGAAATGCCCTTACTGCCGACTGCGTTTCTGCTCCGTATACGCCGTCGGGTATAACATTAGGTATACTGCTGTCCATGATTGAAATTGCATGGAGATAACGTTGAAGTTCAAATATATGCTGTCTTTTCTGCTGATTTGAATATGCCATAATAACTCACTCTCCTGAAATAGTATAGCCCGGATTCTGATAAGGTCGCTTGTCAAATCCGTAGCGTAAATCGGAATAGACTTCCGCTATTTTGTCCCACGTGATACTTCCTACTATTCCTGTAGGATTTATGCCGAACTGCTTCTGAAATTCCGTTACTGCCTGTTTTGTGACTGTACCAAAATAGCCTGTATTATTCACCGCTGGAATATTAGGATAAGTTTCATGTATAAGTGACAGATATTCCTGCAATGTACGCACATAGTCACTGTTTGCGCCCTCACGGAATATTGTTCCCGGATATAATACTACTGCCGTATATTCGGGCTTAACAGTGTCAACAATTCCCATATAAGCACGGTATATATCGTTGAATGTTGCACGGTCAAGCACTCCTGTCTGCGGTAAACCAAAAACCCTCTGGAATGATTTAAGTGATTTTTCCGTCTCCTCACCAAAATATCCCGTTATCTCAACTGGCAGAACAGCTTCATAATATGCCCCTATTACAGCAAGAAAATATTGCAGGCTTTTTACTCCGTCATTCTGCATACCTATACTAAGTTGTTCAGGATATAGCGGTGATACTTCTTCCAGTGCAACACCTTCGGAGTTGAGTTCAGCAAGTCGCTTTACACTGGTATAGATGTATACAATCCTGTACCATACAGCTTCGCTTACTATGCCGTTCACCTCAAAATCAAATATTTCCTGAAATGCACGGACTGCCGCTTCTGTTGATGTGTCAAATATTCCGTCTGCCTGCGGAATTTTTGGAATAGCAGGATAATTGCGTGATATTCTGTTAAGAAAAATCTGCAATGATTTAACGTCATTATTTGCTGCGCCGAATTTCAGGTCACGCCCCGGATATGACGGTTCAGCCGTTTTTACTGGTGCATCTTTCACAATATCTATATCATCTCCATAATAATATTGAAGTATTTCATACGGCGTAAAGCCGTTGTTTGCAAGGTCAACTGTACCCCATTGCGACAAGCCTGAACAGGTGGACGTTGTACCATTGCAGAATGATGTGAAAAGCGGTTCAACAGTTCCCTGCCGTCTCACATAGTCATCAAAAAGTTCATCAACAAGAAAACTGATATTTTCAAAATATTCTCTGCCGTTTATAAATTTCTGGTCATACTGCGTTGTAGAAGTAATATCAAAGTCATATCCCCTTGAACGATACCACTCTGTATATATGCGGTTGAGTGCAAAACTTACTATAGCATAAATATTTGCCCGAAGTGCATTTTCGTTCCATGTAGGAAAGATTTCACTTGATGCAACGTTTTTTATATAGTTTGCAAAGTCAACTGTAACATTAGGTGCATTTGAATCGGGTGTGCCGAGATGCACTGTTATTGTTTCGGGGATAAATGGTGTTCCTGTAAGCATATTTTCTCCTTATAGATTAGGTTCTTGATTGAAATAAGTAAGTGTTTCATCATTATTTCTCATACCCAGCGGTACTGGTATCATATTGAAATTCTGTATTGATGTAGTTTCAAAAAAAACCGGCACATCAACACTTCTTGCATTGAAATATCCGTCCGCTTTGACTGATATGTCAAAAAGGCTGTAAGGTCGCACCTCTGAATCAGGTGACTGCGAATAAATCAGAGCAGGAGCAGGTGTTTCAATTTTTATTGTTGCCCCGTTTATATCAGTCAGTGCAGATGCTATAATAAGCCTGTTTCCATCCACTATAGATGTAACAATTACAGATGCATTTTCTATCGGGTATGCTCCCCGTCCTGTCCGGACGTTGACGAGGATATAGCCAGTTGAATCGCCCAGGCTTTCTTCCGTGATATGCTCATGAATGGGAGGTTCTGACACCAGTTCTGACAAATCAGGTTCAGGAAATCGCTCGGAAATGCTGTTTTGCTGTTCAGATTCTGGTGTTTTTTCGTCATCATCTTTTGAAACTGTCTCTGTATTTTCGTTAGCTTCTGGCGTTGTTTCCTGATACGGTTCACCGTTCGGGTTTTGATTTTCATTAGCTTCAGGGATTGGCTCTTGGTATGGTTCATCGTTCGGGTCTTGATTTTCATTAGCTTCAGGGATTGGCTCTTGGTATGGTTCATCG
>CAMWKY010000099.1 GCA_947174965.1 uncultured Ruminococcus sp.
ATACAAAGTATTTACAAAATGGAAAAAATACGGAAAATCAGTTGACTTTGTATAATTTTTGTGATATACTTTGATTTGTAAGCAGAAACTCTATGCGCAAAATACGGAGGTATTTTATGGATAATTATAATGAAAACTTAAACAACGTCGTTTCAGGTGTTGAGCAGGCTAAAAAAGGCAAGGGAGGACTTATTGCAGGAATAACAGCAGGTGTAGTTCTTGTCGGTGCTGGCGGTGGTGCTGTTGCCTATGCTACATCTGATTATGTGAAAAATCAGGTTAAACTTGCAACAAGCAGTCCCGAAAACTACTATACATGGGTGACTGAAAAGAATACTGATGATTTTGCAAAGGCTGTAAGTGAGCAGTACCGTCAGTCTATTGAAGATATGAAAAGCGGTCAGAAATGTTCTGCATCTCTGAAATATGATATAAATGATACAGCTAAAAATGAACTTTTAGAGTATATGACTGATGATGAACAGGAAATAATTGACATTATCAAAAATTTCAGCAGTATTGCAGTCGGCGTAAATGCTGATACAAAAGACAATCTTACAAGCGGAAATGCTTTTGTTGAGTGGAACGGCGAAAAGCTTGCATCATTTGATATGGCTTTTGATATGTCTGCAATGGATATGCTTTTCCGTGTTCCTGAACTTACTGAACAGTGGCTTGATATTGATGTCAATGATATTTACGGCTATCATTACTATGGTGATGAGCCAAACAAGGCTTTAAATGCTTCAGAAAAACTCAGAAAAGACCCTGAATCTGTTATCACGCCCGAAGAACTTGAAACAGAAATCACAAAGTACATGAATATCTGGAATGAGTGTATAGCAGATGTTGAACTTGAAAAGAAAGCTGATATTGCTATATCTGACATAAGCGTAAATTATACTGTTGCAACTGTTGTGATTGATGAGACAAAGGCTAAAGAAATTTCTGAAAAGTTTATCAATGCTGTAAAAGAGGACGAAATATTAAAGAGTATTGTTGTTGACAGACTGGAAGTTGCTGATGCTGACAAATATATTTCAGACCTTGATGACGCACTTGCAGAGATTAATGAAAACTATGACGAAAATTCAACGGACACTGTTACACTCAATACTTATATCGACCCTACTGGCTGTATCAGAGGTATTTCTTTTGAGACTTCCGAAAATGACAGCGCAAAATTTATTATCGGCAAGGACGGCGACGAAGTTCGTGGAGAGTTCTTTGTATCAGAGGACGGCGACGAGGATTTCAAAGGTATCCTTACAGCAAAAGACAATGGCGGTAAATATACTGGTGCATTTGATATGACTGTTGACGGCGAAACTGTTTCAGTTGAGTTCACCGACCTTGAAACTGTTGACGAGAAAAAAGGCTACATGAACGGTGTACTTACTTTTGTACTCCCGCAGGAATTGATTGATACTGAAGCTGATGTTATATTCTCAATTTCACTCAATTCCGACAGCAGTTCTCAGGAAATTTCAATACCTCTTGATATTGCTGATAAAAATTACGGTACACTTACTCTAAGCATTTCTTCTGAAATCGGTGCAGAGCCGTCAATGCCTGACAAGTCGGGTGCATTTGTAATAAATGATGATACAGATGCAGAGCTTGCCGACTATGTTGAACGTGACAAAATGGAAGAATTTATTAAAAATATTCTCCTGAAAGTCGGATTCAGTGAAGAAATGGCAAAAGAGGGTGCAAATGATTTAGGCGAAGAATTATACTACGATTATTCTGCTGATTTTGATTATGATGACTTTGATACTGATTTCAGTTACGGCTGGGACGATGATGATTTTGATGATGACGACTATTCTACATCAGGCAGTTTTAATGATGACCCTGAATATGACCCATATGTTGATATGGTAATTGCAAAGGACGGTCAGGCTTACTTATGTGTAGTTGACAATAGTTTACAAGTTACTTATGGCGGTTATGAGTCGGTGCTTGCATATGATGCAACACTTGCTGATATTACAGGCAACGGCACTTATACTGTAAAAGTAACTGCCGACACGGACGGCTACCGCAAAGCTATGGACGACGTAAAGCCTAATGGTGTAATGCTTCTTGGTGTTGAAGCAATGGGACTTGAAAATGCTGATAATGCTGTTATTGATATAAAAAGTGTCAAGATTGATGGCAAAGAATTTAAAATTGTCGGTACTGCTGAATCAGAGTTTGAATCTGGTACACTTTATGCATTGATTTGCAATGGCATGACTTTAGAAGAAGGCGGAGAACATAGTATAATTGATGTTTCATCTGTTGGTGAATGGACTGATATTGAAGTTACTTTTGAAGTAAAAGGCATGGAATAATCAAATATTAAAAAGGACTGTTTCGGCAGTCCTTTTTTTGTTATAATTTTATGCAGATGAGGTATAATAAGCCTTGAGGTGAAATTTATGCAGGATTATAAAAATAAAAGAATTATTTCCGAACTTAAAGAAAATATTGAGCTTATAAAGCAGATTTCAGGCGGTTCATCTGATATTCTTGTAAATGAATTTAATACGGGTGGAATAAAATGTGCATTGCTTTGTTGTGAGGGTATGATGTCGTCACAGACAGCAACTGAAATGGTATTGTCTCCGATAACTGAAATTCCAAATCAGCAGAATCCGGCAGGTTTATTCAGCTACATCATGAAATACAAGCTGTTATCGTCCGACCGCCCCGAAGTGGAAGATTATGACACACTTTTTCGACTTGTATATTCGGGATTTGCCATACTTCTTGCCGACGGTATAAACAAGGCACTTGCTTTTGGTGTGCAGGGATATGCTTCAAGAGGTATACAAGAGCCGTCTGGAGAGGGCAATATTTTAGGCAGTCATGAGGGATTTGTTGAAACTGTCCGCACAAATATGTCAATGTTAAGGCGCAGACTGAAAACACCTGATTTTGTAATGCAGTTGATAAAAAAGGGTACAAAAAGCAATACTGATATATGTATATGTTATATGAAAGACCGTGTACCGCAGAAACTTCTTGACCGTATCAGCAAATCGCTTGATGAAATACAGCTTGAATCCATACTATCAACAGGCTATATACGTCCTTTTGTGGAAAAAAAGAGTTTTGAGCTTTTCAGCTCTACAGGTTTGACGGAACGCCCCGACGTATTATGCTCAAAGCTGATTGAGGGACGTGTTGCAATTCTTATTGACGGTGTGCCGTATGCAATAATTATCCCACGATTATTCTGCGAAAGTTTTCACACTCTTGATGATTACGCATACAAGCCATACTATACCGTTTTTATCCGCTGGCTGAAATATGGTGCGTTTGTAATATCAATATTACTGCCTGCTGTATATGTTGCAATTGTAATGTACCACCCCGAACTCCTTAACAGTACATTGCTTTTACTTCTTGTTGAGGAGGAAAAAAATGCACCGCTATCAATAATAACAGAGTCATTTCTTGTGCTGCTGATGTATGAAGTAATCAGGGAAGCAGGTGTGAGACTTCCGAAGCCTGTCGGAGGTGCAGTAAGTATAATAAGTGGTCTTATAATTGGTGATGCTGCTGTAAAATCGGGACTTGTAAGTACTCCGCTTCTGACAATGACAGCACTTGCTGTTCTTTCAGGACTTGTTGTGCCTGACCTTAATCCGCAAATAACCGTACTGCGATTTGCATTTCTCACATCAGGCGGTATAATGGGACTTTTTGGTATAAGTATACTTGCCTGTGCTGTTCTGACGAATATATGCAGTACAGAAGATTATGGATTTCCGTTTACTGCTCCGATTTCGCCGTTTTCCATAAAGGGTATGGGCGATACTGTTATACGGCAGGGATTCAGAAAAATGCAGAACAGAGGGTTTACAGTGGAGGAATACCATGAATCAGATAACTAAATCACAGTTTATATCCCTGCTCCTTATCGAAGATTTATTTGTACTTTTCTGTCTGACCGAAAAAATAACAGTTATAACAGCAGTCGGGTTTGCAGTCGGAATTATATTGCAGTTTCTGCTTGCAGTTCCTCTTATAAAAGTATACAGCAGAAAAAAATCACTCAAAGACTGTGGAAAAACTGCTGAATCTGCAATACTGATATATCTTGTTATATGGGGCGGTATGCTGTTTTCTATGCTCTGGAATACACATGAAATCATATATATTCCCTATGAAAACAACGGCTTTTTCGGTAAATTCATAGTGGCTTTTCTTATCGGCATTGTATGTGTATATATCTCATCATCAGGCATAAAGGCTCTTGGACGTTCCGCACTTATAGCAATGGTGATTGGTGCGTTATGCCTTATTGTTGTTATAGTAAGTGCATTGATTCAATCAGACATGAGTAATCTGAAAAAATCAGGCGGAGCAGGTTTCTTATATGAATTTAACAGGGGATTTGCTTTAAGTGGCGGAGCAGGAAGTTTTATTGTTATTCTTGGTTTTACAAAAGGAAATCCTATGTCAAATGCTATAGGATATTTTGTGGGCAAAATAGTACTCACAATAACAGTAATTTTAACGGGTGTGCTTGTAAGCGGTGGTATTATGGAAATAACGGATTTTCCGATAGCTACTTCTGCACAGCTTTCACAGCCTTTTCCCGTGCAGAGAATAGATTCGCTTTTTCTGATTGTTTTTTCAGTCTGTGCGGTTTATTCAATAGCTTTACAGGCTTCAATGGCACAATATCTTCTTGGTGAGACTGTTCCAGTAATAAAAAAATACAAATCAGCAATAGTCCTTATCTTAATGGCAACATCAGGATTTTTATTCGGCGGAAATATCCATTACAGCGTGATATACAGCATTTCTGTTGCTATGATACTTCTTTTTGCACCAATATGCTATTTTTTCAGGAGAAATTTTAATCATGGTTAAACGAATATTATTTTTATCACTTGCACTTGCAACACTGACAAGCTGTTCATCTCACGGAAATGTCAGTACAAAAGCATATTTAAGGGCAATGGCTGTTGACGGAAAAAAAATTACATTTGCATTTTTTGAGGAGGAGCAGAAACCCATTACAATAACAGCTGAAAATCCTGCAAAAGCTAAAGAAATAGCAGAATTATCAATCGGCAAGGAAATTTTTACAGGTCATACGGAACTGATTCTGCTGAAAAACTGCGATAATCTTGAAACACTTGATTTCATGCTCCACAAATGGAAGATGTCGCCGTCATGTATGATTGCAAAACCTGAATACAACGGCAGAACAATTCTTGCACAGGCAAATCCTGAAAATCTAACAGGCTCAATTGAAACAGCAAAGAAACACGGACTTGCATCAGAATGTGATATTATTACGGTATTGAGTGGTTTTTTAAGTGAAAGCGAATCAGCAGAAGTTGCTGAACTTTCTGAAAACGGCTTCTGCGGAGTTGTTGAGATAAAAAAGTAAACTGTAAAAAATTGTAAATAAGCTGTAATTGAAATATCAGCGGAAATATTGTATAATGAAAACAGTAAGGAGTGTGAGTACTATGAAAAAATTTATTTATGTTGTTTATGCAACTGTAATTGTTTTTATGTCAATATTTCCGCTGAATGCTTTTGCACTTCATTTTGACAGCCGTCAGGTTGACCTTGAATGGAGTAATGCTCCCGAAAATACTGCATATATTGATATACTGGTAAAAATGAATACGGACGATGAAGATTATGTTGATTTCACGAGTCCGCCTGAAAAGTTAATCGAAACATACATAGATGAAAACGGTACAACACAATATAAATATGAGGATTTGTCTATAGACAAGAACAGCGGAATTGCAGGATTGAATGACAATGGCTGGGTAAGTCTTTCACTTCACAATAAATATTCCGATAGCATTACCATAAAAAATACGTATCAGGCATATTTTTATATAAAATATATCAGCAGTGAGGAAAATGAGGATATTAAATCAATAAGTAAGAAATATGGCAGTTTCAAGTGTGCCTATGTTGACGAAAACGGCAATGTTTTAGGAATAACAGGCAAATCAAAAAAATCTTATAGTATGTCTGAACCGTATGCCATTATAGCAGACAGTGATGATGTTAATTTCAGGATTTTTGATATGCCACCATTTGTTAATATGATATTGATTGCTTTGATATATGGTGTTCCGATTTTACTGTTTTTGACAGTTTCATATCTGTTGTATCTGTTTATAGTACATAAAGTCAGAAAATCAAGATTACATTATGGAGATGATTTAAATGAACGGGAAAAAGACTAACTGCGAAAGCTGTACAAACTATGTATATGATGAAGATTATGACTGCTATGTGTGTATGGTTAATCTTGATGAGGACGAAATGGCAAGGTTCATTCAGGGTACAAACTATTCATGCCCCTATTATCGTCTTGACGACGAATACGGCATAGTTCGCAGACAGAATTAATTACAAAAAACACTCATTATCCAAAAAAATTCTGCATATAAATTAAATGTCCGCAGAACAGGGTAAAGGAGTGGTGCAATTGAAAGTACAGCCTGCTCAAAGGGCAGTTACATTGGGGCAATATATAATTGAGAACAGAGCAACTGTCCGTACGACAGCAAAAAAATTCGGCATTTCAAAAAGTACCGTACATAAAGATGTCAGTGAGCGACTAAAAATTGAAAATCCTGCACTTTATGAACAGGTTAAGGATATACTTCAGATAAACAAGCAGGAACGTCACATAAGAGGCGGAATGGCTACTAAACTCAAATATGAGAAGATTGCAGAAAATAAGGTGAAATATAAATATTGATAAAAAAGGACTGTTCATATAATGTGCAGTCCTTTTAATTTACAATTTTCATTCAGAAACTGTTTATCAGATAAGACAAAGCAAAATAATCAGCATTTACTTCTTGTGTTGAGTAAATGCGGTTGTGATTATCTCTCTGTTTTTATTTTATTATATCACTTATTTTCTTATTTGTTAACTGTTTTAATACACCCCCCGAAAGCTCGTATACAAAATGGGCGAAAACGGTGACGAACTGGTTGTTGATGAGCAACTCAAAACAAAGGCAAGTGTCAGAACGCTCCCTCTTATTCCACATATTGAGAAAATGTTGAAAGAAAGATTTTTTCTTGAACAGTATTACTCAAATCTGCTCAAAGGCGGCTTTAACTGTACATTTGACGGTTTTGTATGCAGGGACAATCTCGGAAAAATCATAACACCTAATTACACAACACAGCATTTTCAGGTTGTGCTTGCAAAAAACAATCTCCGCCGTATAAGGTTTCACGATTTGAGACACTCCTGTGCAAGTCTGCTGCTTGCCAATGGTATACCTATGAAAGCAATTCAGGAGTGGCTCGATCATTCAACTTTCAATGTTACGGCTGATTTTTACAGCCACCTCGAATACAGTTCAAAAATCACATCTGCTGAAACTATTGCAAAGATATTCAGTAATGATGACGAAAGCAACTTAAAAAAATAAACAAATTTAACAACGATAGAAATTTCTGCTATATGGTAGAAAAAATCGGGCATAAAAATAAAACCCTTAAACAAGTTAAGGA
>CAMWKY010000100.1 GCA_947174965.1 uncultured Ruminococcus sp.
ATATTCACCTTTAATTTCTTTATTCTAATTAATTACAGAATAATTCGTGTATTTTTACTATATTTCTTATTATACCACAACTTTATTCCTATGTTAAGTTGAATTTCAACTTTTATTATGTTTGTTTTACGTATCTTATTTGTTATGCTTATAATGAGGTGATTTTATGGAACTTGACTACAAACAAATCGGAAAAAATCTTGCAAGGAGGCGTAAGGAGCTGCGACTAAAACAGTTTGAGGTCTGTGAGCGAGCGGAGATCAACGACAAATATCTTTCCTGTATTGAAACTGCACGCTCCATTCCAAGTTTAGAAGTTTTTTTAAAGTTATGTACTGCTCTTGAAACAACTCCCGACCACATCTTACTGGGTACTGTCCGCCAAACAGATTATTCCAAAGATGATGCGGCTCTGCTGGAAAAATTCAAAAATCTTTCGCCCAACAGCAAACGCCTTTGCCTTGCATTTATGGACTTACTTTCCGACGATTTTCAGAATTTGTAACTCCATATCTCTATTATACAAATGATAGCAGACATACGGGTGTCCGTTCAAAAAAAATTTACAATTAAATTTGCAAAAAATCCGTTGTAAGAGCATTTTTACAACGGATTTATCTGTATTAAAGTCATAATTCTATTTATAATAAGTTTGCATTTTTGAGATTTCTTCTTTCATTTCGTCAACAAGACTTTGTGGTGACAATACTTTCACCCATGAACCCTGCGACAGCAGATACATGACGATTCCACGCCCGTGATTTACTTCGGCTTCAATGATACTGGTACTGCCGTTTTTCTCTACAACCTTTGCAGTCGGTAAACGGTCAAGAATCGCCTGTAAGGACAGTCCCGAAAATTCAAAGCGTATTTTTACAGTCTCACCCGGAAACATGAACTGATTCTTTTCACGCAAATCACCTTCATCAAAATTATATTCACGTTCTAACTGAAAGCTTTCACGATGTTCCCTAATCGCAGAAATTCTGTCAATTCTGAAATATATCGGCTTATACCTTGTATCATCTGCATCATAGGCAATCAAATAAAAATAATACTCGCTGAACATGATAGATACAGGCTTGATTTTATGCTTTACTTCATCACGATTCATTTTATAGTAAGTAATAGTGACTGTCCGCTTTTCTTCAATTGCCTGAATGATTTTCCATAGATTATCTATTACAGATTTGCAGTCGGATTTTACTTCATGATAGTGATAGATTTCCTTGCGGATAAGATTTCCCAATATTCCCTTATCCTGAATGGTTGTGAATTTTTTCAGCTTTGCGATCAATACCAGAACATCTTCTTTACTTAATGCACGACTGCCTAAAATAATCTTTACCAGTGCAAAAAGTTCCTTGTTTTTCAGAAATTCATCACTGTTTAATATGTATGCCTTGTCTCTGTAGGAGTAGGTTAATTCTGCATTCTGCATCAGTTCACGATGGTCTGACAAAAATTTATGAATTCCAGAAATATCCCTGCTGATACTTTTGGCAGATACCTTGTATTCTTCTGCGAGCTTTTTAACAGTAATTGCTTCTCCACGCAAGGCACGGAAGAAAATTTCAAGCATTCTGTAAGACTTTTGATTTTCCATTGTTCACACCCTTTCTTTTCCTATTATAACACAAGAAGCAGACAGACGTATGTCTCACTAATAATCTTCTATATTTTACACAAAAACATAGTGCTGTTTTTTATACTTTTATACAACTATACATCTGATTTTCTGAAAAAATTTATAAGCAAAGAAATATTTGCTCTGTAACTAAATACTATACTCACTTCAGGCATGAAATCAACTCCGATACCATCGTAATCTTATTAAAAAAATCCCAGCCACATTATTTGTGACTGAGATTTCTCTGTTATTAATATTCTTCTGCTAAAAGCATAGTACAGTGGTCGCCGTCGTCTATTATGTAAACTTTAGCTGTGACTGCTTTTGTCGTTGTTGGCAGAATGTATGTCATTTCATATTCAGTCTGTTCTGCTGTATGGTGAATTACCTGCAAGCCGTTCTGTTCTGTCAGTCTGAAAACCTGTAAATAATCTTTCGGCTCTGTCATTCTGTCAACCGCTTCCCACATGAACATTTGAAGTTCAAGCGAAATACTTTCATCAACACCTCTTGTAAGGTATCTCGATTTATTTTCCTCAAACATTTTAATCCTCCTACTCTCGTACCCTTGATTCAAAAAGCTGATAGAGTTCTCCACGTCTTATTGTAACGACTTCATTCAATTTGTCAGCCATTCTAAGACCTGTATTCAGTTCTATTTCAAGATGATAAGGGTAAACTGTAACTTTATTTACATAATGCTGTATAAATGTACGGAATGATTCTGTACC
Source organism: uncultured Ruminococcus sp. (assembly GCA_947174965.1). GTDB lineage: Bacteria > Bacillota > Clostridia > Oscillospirales > Ruminococcaceae > Ruminococcus. Next base: position 2,362 of record CAMWKY010000100.1, read on the forward strand.
ACGTTCCAAGCCTTTGAACTCGTCTATTATCGGTGCAAAATCGCTGTACTCAATCGGCACATACTGATGCATTGTTGAAAGCTGTATTTCAATTTTGGCACGTTTCTGCTCTAATTGTTCAGCTCTTTCAATAAGACTTTCAGTGATAATTCCTTTCTCGACTGCTTTTGTAATGTTATCAAGATTTCCTTGTATTTCGTCATATTCTGCCTTTACAGATTCATAACTTGCATCATACTCACTGTTGTACTGACGAATATATGTGTTTACATTGTTTACAAGATGTTTCAGTGAATTAGCATTGAAAATTTTCTTTCGGAGCAGTTCAACAATATATACATCTAAGTAGTCTTTATTGATTTCTTTATTCTTGCATTCTGAACGGTGTGTGTTACAGCGATATGTTGCAAGTCTTGTTTTACTTCTGCCCGAAAATCTGAGATTTCCCTGCATACGTTTTCCGCATATTCCGCAAAAAATCTTACTTGTAAGCAGATAAAATTCCTTGCTATGATAACTTCCAGCGTTACGTCTGTTAGCAGCTTTTTTGCGTTGTACTTTCTCAAAAAGCTTTTTGCTGATTATTGCAGGACAGCCGCCCTCTACTCTTATGACCTTATCGGAAGTTTTGTAAACATGATTGTTTCGCTTTCCGTCAACCTTAGCGGCAGCCTTATTGAATATAAAAACACCTGTATATTTTTCGTTATTGAGAATTTCATACAAGCTGTTTTTACCAAAAATACAACCTTTTTTGGTCTTGTAACCGTGTTCATTCAAATAATTGATAATTGCTGTATAGCCGTGACCGTCTGCAAACATCTGAAAAATTATTCTGACTGCTTCGGCTTCATGTTCATTGATTATCAGGCGTTTATTCTCGTCCAAATCGTAACCAAGAGGCGTACAGCCTCCAGTGTGCCTGCACTGGAGAGCTGTTTCGTTAATACCTTTCATGACTTCACGTCCGAGGTTCTTGCTATAATATTCTGCCATACCCTCTAACACGGATTCCATCATAATACTTTCGGGACTGTCGTCCATACGTTCAAGAACACTACAAAGTCTGACATTGTTCTTTTTTAAGCGTTTTTTATAGATTGCACTGTCATATCTGTCTCTTGAAAATCTGTCTAATTTGTGTACAAGAACTATTTCAAAAATTCCCTTACTGCTGTCGCTTATCATCTGCTGGAACTGTGGTCGGTTGTCAGTTGTTGCAGAACGTGCTTCGTCTGTATAGGTTGCGACTATCTGCCAGTGATTCTGCTTGCAAAAGTTGTTCATTGCTCTGACCTGTGCATCAATACTCTCTGAACGCTGATTATCGCTTGAAAATCTTGCATACAGTGCCACTTTTGGTATATTCAGCATTTTACCACCTCAACAGGCAGATAAATGTCCTCACCATAGCTGTCTCCGAGAATTTTTACACCATGAAGATATGTTTTGTTACTGATATTCAGCACCTCAACAAATTCCATTTCTGATACCTCAAACATATGATTTTCTGAATCGTCAAGCACAACAAAACAGCCAATATCATCGAGGTTTTCAACGTCGTATTCTGTCATCATCTGTGTTGCTTTGTTGAAGATATATTCTCTGATTTCAGGCTCAAAGAAAGCCTTTATTTCTTCAAGATTTGTTGCTTTAAGCATTTAAATTTCCTCCATTTCATATGGTTCAAGCTCCCACTCATTTCTGACTGCTGGAGTCAATGGGTGATAGCCTTCTTCACCGATTTGATACAGCTTGTTCGCATACGGTTCAAGCAGTTCCAAAATATTCTTCTGACGTTCACGAACTCGCTGACTGTTTTTTCCGATACTGCCCCATGCAATAATTACCGCATCACTCATTGCCGCATACTGTTCAATAATAGTGTCTGTTTCCTTGTCAATCAAATCATCATCAGAATTGAATCTAAGGCTTAATTTAAGCATTATTCGGCTGTACAGATTGACAATGTTCACACTTCCGAATCCCAGTTCATTCAGATTATTGATAACAAGCATTGTTGTCAAATCCATATTGAGAGTGTCAGCAGTATTTGGGTTAATCATGATAATCATTGCAGTTTTCTTATTCTTATTCCACTCCTTGTGAAGCAGTAAACGATGCTGTTTATCGTCCGAAAACAAGGCTTTGCTTTTGATTACTTTCGTTTCAGTTTTCATGATTTCCTCCTTTCTGAAAGTGGGCAAAACATAATGTCCTGCCCATTTACAATTTATTTTTTCTTTCTGAGTGTCTTGAATACCTTTACTGCACACATTATCACTTCAACGGCGATTTCTAATGCTTGCTTCATTCCTCATCAGCTCCTTTCTTGATTACGTTTGCCAAAACTGCAATTGCAATTGTACTCTCTGCAACAATTGTGAATATTACACCTACAACAAAACCTTTCATACTTTTCATCTCCTCATATGAACATTGATTTTATTTCTGAAACAGCTTCTTCAAAAAAGTCGCTGTTATACAGCATATCTTCGATTTCGTCCGCTGTATAGCCGTATTCCAGCAACAGCTCTACATCTTTACAGTCTACACCATAGCAACCACAGATTGAAAGTAAATCGTTTTCAAAGTTTTCATCTTCCTCAAAAGCATCATACCAACTGAAATAACGGCGAAATCCATAATCTAATTCTGTGCTTTCAAAAGTACTTGAAGAAAGCTTACCGTCTGAGTCAATACTCACTATATCACCTGTATGTATGGCAATGTTCTCGTATTTAGCAGTAAATTTTGCAGATTTTAAAGCTGCTTTGAGTATTTCAGACGTTGAAGCGTAAAGATAGAACCCATATTCCTGAAAGTGAAGCAGTGTTATTGGATTACTGCCCTTGACAAGAAACAGGGTGTTATCATCTCTAAGAATTGTGAAAACAAAACTTCCTTCAACTATCTCTGCCACAGTCTTGATACTTTCAAAATCAACAGTTTTCTGATTTTCCAAAAGCTGAACAGCAATATAACTGTCCGTTTCAATTTTTGTATCAGGGAGCATATATTTTTCACGAAGTTCCTTGTCATTGTAGAGTACACCGTTATGTGCCAACGCAAAACCTTTTTCCGACTCAAATGGGTGATTATTATAGTTCTGCTTTTCACTGCCCTGAGTTGTAAAGCGTGTATGTCCGATTACTGTCGTTGTTTCTTTCGGAAAATAAAGATTGACCTTGTGAGCAGGTTTCGCTTTCTTAAAAGTAACCATTTTTCCGTCCTTGACATAGCTGATTCCTGTTGCGTCTGTACCTCTAACTTCTGCCGCAATAGACAATTCACGCAGAAGTTTTGTCAAAATTTTATGACTGATTTTATTGCCATAGTTAAGAAATCCAAAAATCGCACACATATTATATTTCCTCCTCTGCAAAAATTTCTTCGTTGATGTAAAGCTGGCGTTCCTTTAAGTACTGCACGAGTTCAGGGTAATGGTTCATATCCCTCACAAAAACAGACCACGACATCTTTTCGATTTCTTCTTCCGAAAACAAAAGAGCCACTCTGCAAATCTCGTTGACGAGCTGCAAAGTGGCTAAAAAGGTATTCAATTTCAGTGTTCCACGGAAAAGTCTGAACTCAATAGTGCTGTAATTACGAAGATTAACAGCGACATATCTGCCATATCCACTTTCTTTGGCTTTCTCTAATATTTCTTTGCCTGTCTTTTCTAAACCGTAACGTGCAGACCAGCGGTTCATGTTGTACTCACTTCTTCTGCTGAATCTGAACATTTCTGCCCAGTGTTTCTCAATAAAGAACAGAATTTTGGCAATAACTTCTTCCTGTTCCGCCTGATTTTCACCAAAGGCATCACGGTTGATGTGAATATGAAGTCCACAAGTATCTGTCTGATGTGAACGGTAATCCATATTTACAGCTTCGTGCAGAACACTTTCCCAGTCCATTGTGTTTATGTGGTAGTCAAGTGTCATTGGGTGGGAAACAATTTCAAAGCCGTCATTTAAACTTCCATCCGATTTGATGTAGATGTGTTCGTGTCTGTGGTTTGCAATATCTTTGAGAGTGCGTGCATTTTCGCCGTCCTTACTGCCTTTGTCTACTTCCAGTTCAACACCAAAGTACATATAGCTGTCACCATAGAAAATCGGGTCGGGCTTGTAGTTATAGTCATCAATTTCGTCATCATAATCAATGTTGTCAAAGCAGTTACAGCAGTAGGGTAAATCGTTATGCCAACATACACTGTCATCATGGATAATGTTGTCACAGTTTTCACATCTGCGATAATAGTCGTTGAAACATTCTCTGCAAAGATATGTATCATCATCTGTTACACAATCCTCCGTCCAGATTGTTTCACCACAGTGGTCGCAAGTCGTGCAAAGTTCGTCCACGCAGTCATCACAAAGCAAATCATTACCGACAGTTGTACCCTCATATTCGCCAAGAGTTTCTCCGCAGTGGGTACAGATTCTTACTTCTTCTTCCATTTAAAAACCTCCAAAAATAAAAATTCCGATAAGACTGGAATCATCTTATCGGAATTATAATGTATATTTGATTTTTGGAGTTGATACAGGTATCTGAAAATCCCAGAAATTTTAAGGATACAAACATATTTATCGGGGCAGTACTCAGAAAAAGGATGGCAGCATTCCCGTCACCTTCCTATTCTTATTACTTCATAGATATATCGTCTATGTTTGATATTTTTTCATTATTCAAAGTAATCATGACATTTATCGCTGACCCGACAAGTTCAAAAACATCCATATCAGCTTCAACAGCCATTCCGTATAGATATTCTTCGGGGATAGTTATGCTAAGTATAGTCTCGAAACTCCATGCAGATTCGGTACTAAGTGCCATTTTTACCGATATAAAACCTTTTTCTTTAGCACTTCCAATTGCAAGTAAAATTCCCTCAACTACTCTTGATTCGCTGTTTACATGATTTACATTCATAAAATCATTTCCTTTCATAAGTATTTTTGTTGATTTATTTATAGAAATACCGCCTTTAAGCGATATTTTTATCTGTTCTTCACTGACTTCTATTCTGTCGATTACACTTCTCAAAAAATATTTATTGTTAATGCTGTTTCTGACCTGTAAAAACTCACTGAACCTATTCTGTATAAGCTGTAAGTCATATTCTGTAAAAGTA
>CAMWKY010000101.1 GCA_947174965.1 uncultured Ruminococcus sp.
GTTATAATAAGTTACGAAAATAAAATACTAAGGAGAAACAGTATGGCAAAGATAATGGAAACAAACGGCTCATGCCCTTACTGTCAAAAAAAATTCAGCAGTTACAATGCGTCAAGCAGTGATTTCGGCTCACCAATAAGAAGATGCAGATATTGTCAGAAAGAATATATTGACCGCAGGTATCATGAAATTGCGGTTGAGGGCTGGAACGAATCATCACTTAATCCCATGAACAGCCTGAAAGTTGCAGGTATCGGTCTTATTGGATTTCTTATTGCAGGTGGACTTACAGCATATACAATTTACACAAAAGGGTATTATATGATGAAAGGTGCGCTTGCTGGCATACTGGCATTTGTTATTATGATAGTCGGTATTATTGACTTTATAAGAGTAAAAACAGGTGCAAAGCAGAGAAGTATTGAGAAGAAGAAAACGGAATCTGAAGAACGTCTGAAAAATCGGGAATATGCCATGCTACTTGCGGAAAACGGCTATAATGTACCTGAAAAATATTTATAGAAAAAAATCCTGAAAGGACATAAAAAATGAAGAAATTTATAAATGCCTGTATGAAAATCATGCCGAAACCGATACAGGATATATATTATAAATATGAGGAAAAATGGCTTTATCTGTTTTTCGGTGGGCTTACAACTGTTGTGAGTTTTGTTACGGCAGGAATTGCAAAGTATTTCCTTGAACGTGCAGGACTTGACAAAAGCTGGATAAGTGATATAAGTACAGCAATATCATGGGTGTGTTCTGTTACTTTTTCATATCTCACAAACAGGGTATGGGTTTTTGAATCAAAAGCTTCCGGAGCAAAGGAACTTGCAAAAGAGGCAGTATCATTTTATGGTGGAAGAATAGTAACATTTTTTACAGAAATAATAATGATGAAAGTTCTGTTTTCGTGGCTCAATATAAATTATTGGGTATCAAAGATATTTGCAAATGTAGTTATTCTTATTCTGAATTATGTTATAAGCAAGCTTTTTGTATTCAGGCAAAAGAAAAATGATTAAAATAGGTAATGTTGAGATAAAAAAGACAGCTTGTCTTGCACCTATGGCAAGTGTAGCGGACAGAGCATACAGGCTGATGTGCAAAAAATATGGCTGTGCATACTGTGTAAGTGAAATGGTATCGGCAAAAGGAATATGCTATAGTGACAAGAAAACTGCTGAACTTTGTACAATCACTGATGATGAACGACCAATGGCGATACAGCTTTTCGGAAGTGAGCCTGATTTTATGGCAGAAGCTGTCGAGATAGTACTTAAATATAATCCTGATATAATTGATATAAATATGGGTTGTCCCGTGCCGAAAGTTGTGAATATCGGAGCAGGCTCGTCATTGATGAAAGATATTGATTTGGCAGGAAGAATAACTGAATCAGCCGTAAAATCTGCGGGGAATGTGCCTGTTACGGTGAAAATACGAAGTGGCTGGAGTACTGACAGTATAAATGCTGTTGAAATTGCAAAAACTATTGAATCAGCAGGAGCATCAGCGATTGCAGTACACGGCAGAACACGTGACCAGTTTTACAGCGGTTATGCTGACTGGAACGTGATAAAGTCCGTGAAAGATGCTGTCAATATACCAGTAATCGGCAACGGTGATGTTACTGACGCTGATTCATGTGTGAATATGTACAATACAACAGGCTGTGACCTTGTTATGATTGGACGTGGAAGCTATGGCAATCCGTTTATTTTTAAGGAAATAGAGTGCAGGCTTAATAATAAGCTGTATATTCCGCCTACAGTTGAAGAAAAAATGCGTGTTATGCTTGAACATATCCGCATGATTATTGAACTGAGTCCGAAATCGGAAGAACTTGCAGTCCATGAAGCAAGAAAACACTCCGCATGGTATATGAACGGCTACTATGGTTCAGCTAAATTCAGGGCTGAATGTTATCAGTTGAAGTCTTATTCTGAAGCGGAATTTCTTGCAGAAAGATTTATAAAGCTACAGAATGACAGATTACACAATAATCATCAGAAAAATTCGTGAATATTGACTAAATCGTTTAAACGACGTAATATAGCGGTTTTTTTGGTGCATCATATATTTTGGCAATATTACTTATTGCAAAATTACAAAAAGTATGATATAATAATTTTCGGGCTGTTATATATAGCAGTCATGAGTTAAGGAGTTTTAAAATGAAACTTAGAAAAGGACGTGCCTTTGGTTTAGTTGCAGTTTCACTTGCATTTATTCTTGCAGGTGTAAGTTGTGCGGATAATGCAATAGGAAGTGTCGGCAAAAAGCCTGATATTTCTAACAGCAGTTCTGAAAATTCTGATTTGCAGGAATCCACAACAACAGAAGCTACAACAGAACCTACTACAGTTCCAGTTCCTGATGATAAAAAAGTACACGTTATAGCGGCAGGAGATAATCTTATTCACTATTCTGTATATAAAAATGCAGAAAGACTTGCACAAGATGGCGAAAGATACGATTTCAAACCGCTTTATAAAAATGTAAAGTATCTTATTGAGGAAGCAGATGTAGCTGTTCTTAATCAGGAAACAATAATAAGCGAAAGCAACGAAGTTCGTGGAGCAAACGGCGGTCAACTGCTGTTCAATTCACCTCCCGAAGTTGCAGATGCTGTTATTGATTTAGGATTTGATGTTTTCACAATGGCAAATAATCATCTTCTTGATTTTGGTGCATCTGCACTTGAAGAATCAATCAATTTCTGGAATCAGAAGGCACAGACTTATGATTTAACGGTACTCGGTGCTTATCTTAATGAGGAAGATTCAGAGAATATACGCATACGTGAAGTAAACGGCGTAAAAATTGCTTTTCTTGCATATGCTGAACATATAAACGGCTTCTCAATTCCTTATGATTCTCCGTTGAGAGTTATAATGAACTATGAGGAAGATGTTATTGAACGTCAGATTAAGCAGGCAAAGGAAATGGCTGATGCTGTTATCGTCTCTGCGCACTGGGGTGTGGAAGATACAAATGTCGTTTCAGAGGACAGAATCGAACTTGCAAATAAGATGATTAACTGGGGTGCTGATGTCATTCTTGGCGGACATACTCACACGGCTGAAACTATGGAATGGATTACAAGAGACGACGGCACAAAAGGTTTTGTCTATTACTCAATAGGAAATTTCATCTGCTGTCAGACTGATAATTTCAATCTTATTGGTGAAATGCCTGATTTTGATATTGTCATTGACGGTGCAACAGGAGAAGTGCGACTGGAAGATGTCGGCTGTATTCCTAATATAATTCACTATGAAGTCGGCGATTACAATAATCTTGCTGTCTATCCTTACAGCAAATATTCTCCTGAACTTGCCGACGTTCATGGCATACCTTATGCAGTGCCGGCAGGAACTTATACAAGTTTCAGCTGGGATATTCTCAATCAGATAATTGACGAAAGTATACCAAAAGAATTTCAGAAACTTGATAAATAATTAATAAATTAACATTTAGTTAATAAATAGCAAGTCTGAAAAAGTTGAGACATGGTTTTTATTGTACAAATTATCCAAAAGAAAAAGTCCATGTTTATATAAAACACCAAAAAAAGTATAAACCTATTTACTTTTTTAATAACCTGTTATATAATATAATCATGAATAAATGTAATGTTTGAAATTATCAAATTTTCACGGCAGTGTGATGCGTCTTATGCTGAACTCACTGTAACTGAACTATATTTGTTCATGAAAAAGATTCCGCAGGTTTGCAGAGAGTTCTGCAAAATAAGACAAGGTATAATTGAAGGAGCAAAAGTTTCCTTTATTATATATAATCAATCGAAGAAGGAGGAAAAAACATGAAGACAAAAAAGATAGTCATAGGAGCTATGGCAGCAGCAATGCTTTCGCTTTCAGTATGTTCACTTGCACCAGCTTTTGCAGCTGACGGTACAGTGCAGATAACCGTTGGAAGCGCAGAAAATCTGAAAGCAGGTGAAAAATTTACAGTTGATGTATCTATCAAGGACATTCCGTCTACAGGTATTCAAGGCTGTCAGTTCTCACTTGATTTTGACAGTACAGTTATCACTATTGATTCTGTTGAAGCAGGTTCTCTTATAAAGAGCGTTACAAGTGACCCGACATCATCAGTTCTTCCAAGTTTTAACAGTTTTATTGACAACAAGGGAGGAACAATGAATCTTATGTGGGCAACATCTGTAGATGAATCCGCTTATCTGCTTAAAGGAGAGGGCGTTTTCTGTACTATTACAGGAACTGTTGCAAGCGGAGCAGCTAACGGAGCAAAATCTGATTTGAAAGTTGTTCCTACAGTCCGTGATGACTTGCCGCAGTCAGGTGTTGTAAACGAAGATATTGACGTGGGCTACACTAAAGACGGCGAAAAAATCAAGTACAATGTTGAATTGAAGAACGGTAAAGTAACTGTTGGCAACGGCGGACAGACAACGTCAGGTTCAGGCAAATACCTTAAAGGTGATGCTAACTGTGACGGCGCAGTAAATATCGCTGATGCAACTGCAATCGTTCAGGCACTTGGAAACAAGGATAAATATGGTCTTTCTGAGCAGGGCGAAATAAACGCAGATGTTGACGGTGTTGAAGGCGTTACTGGTAGTGATGCTTTAGAGATTCAGAAACTCGAAGCAGGCATGATTGACAAGCTCTGATTCTGATTTTTCAGTTTTTAGATTATCTGATTTGTCCCCCTTATTCATAAGGAATACAAACCCAATTTTTTTAATTTAAGTTATTAAAGGTGAAAACCTAAAGAAAGGAATTATTACAAATGAAGAAACTTATTTCTGCTGCTTCATCACTCGTAATGGCAGCATCAATGATAGGCTCAGCTGTTCCTTTTGCAACAGGTGCTGCTGATGCAACTAAGGGCTTTGAACTCAAAGTTTTCCCAACTAAAGCAGGCGAAATTGTAAGCACAAATATTTCAGAAGATGCTATCAAAGCTGGCGACGTTACAATCCCGATTGGTGTATACTTCAAAGAAGGTACAAACGATTCAAAATCAGTAGTTTGTCAGTGGACAGTTGATTCAAAAGACGGTGACGCTTCAAACACAAACGTAACATTTAAAAAATATGACCCAGGCAAAACATACTTTGATGAGGCACAGCAGGTAACTCTTGCAAACGGTAATTCAGGTTCATCAGCAGCAATTATTGGTTTCTGCGGAACACTTACATCATCAGGCAGATTCAAAGAAACAAATGCTGGTACATATAGCGTTGCTGATAAGCAGACTTCATGGGGCTGTCCTAACGCATGGGGTTCATCAGTATGGCTCTCTCCTACAGATGGCGTATATGCATGGTCTGGAAAAACATCTGATGAGTTCCCTTTGTTAGTATTTGAAGCTACATTCAAGCAGGGTACACCAGCTGGTACATATTCTATCAACTTCGTTGATGCAGAAGATGACAAGAAAGTACAGGCTACAATGGTTGAAGCTGCTGGTGGTACAAGATATGCACTTCCTCAGAAAAACCTTGATTTAAAGGGCATTGACATTGTAATCGGCGGTGCTGCTTCTGGTAATACAACAACAAAAGCTCCAGATGGCACAACAACAACTGCAACAACAACAAAAGCTCCAGATGGCACAACAACAACAGCTGTTCCTAGCGGCAATACAACACCAGGCACAAAGCCAACAGTTACAAATCCAGATGACTTCCCGACAGCTGCTGATTACATTGTTGAAGGTGAAGACATTAAAGCTAAGCCAGGTGAAACCGTTAGAGTTAATTTCAATGTAAAAAATCCTGGAAAACATCCTTCAGCTACATTTTCTGTACTCATTAATGATTTCCCTGCTGGAATGACATATAAACTTAACGAAGATGACCCGATTGCAGCTATAGATGAAGAACATGGTGATAAGTATTACAAGTTAGAGACAGATAAAGAAGGCAAAGAAATAACATATATTGCATTTGTTACTGATTCAGATACACAGGACCCTGTAGATGTTATTGATGGCAATTCAGTAATGGCACTTGATGTTACAATTCCTGCTGATATTGCTGACGGCACATACTACTATAGTCTCAAGAGCTTCAAGGTTGTTGAAAGAGGTCAGGGTACTGCTGATGACCCTGCTAAGGTATTCTATGCTACAATTATCCCTGGTTCAATCACAATCGGCGATGGTCAGTCTGCAACAACAACACCACCTGCAACAACAACAACAACAAAGGCAACAACAGCTACAACAACAGCTAGTGTCAATACAACAACAACAGCTAGTGTCAATACAACAACAGCTAGTGTCAATACAACAACATCAGGTGTAACAACAACAGCAACTCCTGGCACACCTCTTTATGGTGATACAAACTGCGATAAGAAAGTAAATATTGCAGACGTTGTTGTTCTTAACAAGTGGCTCAATGATGCTAAGTCATATAACATCACAGACCAGGGCAAGCTCAATGCTGACTGCTGCGATGCTAAGGGTGGTGCAGGTCTTGACAAGAATGACTCTGATGCTATCATCAGAAAGATTGTTCACCTTGTAGAGCTTCCTTGTGCTTCAGCTGACCTCAAATAATCAGCAAATATAAAAATAAATAGAGCAAAAGCTCGGAAAGGAATGCACACATGAAGAAACTGCTTGCGGCAGTTACGTCTATCGCTATGAGTGCTTCACTTATGACGAGTGCATTTGCTTCATCTATTACTGTTAGTGCTGCCAGCGGTTCTTCCGCTGTGCAGCCTAATGTTAGTATGGGCGGAGTAATGGACGGAGCTGCCAATAAAATTGCTGGTGAATCAGATTTTTCTACTTCTGGTTTCATCGCAAAAAATAAATCTGCACAGCAGAATCCAACTGACTTTGAAACAGCATCTGATTTTATTATTTCAGGTCAGAATGTTACAGCAAAACCAGGCGATACAATAAATGTAGATTTCATTGTAAGCAATCCCGGAAATCATCTTTCATCTACATATGATGTACTTATTAATGATTTCCCTGCTGGAATCACATATGAACTCAACGAAGATGACCCGATTGAAGCTATATCTGAAGAACATGGCGATAAGTATTATAAACTTATGAAAAATGATTATATGGTAGATGTTGTTGATTCAGATACACAGGACCCTGTAAAAGTTATCGAGGGTAAATCAGTTATGAGATTGAGAGTTAAGATTCCTGATAACATTCAAAACGGCACGTATGAGTATAGTCTCAAGAGTTTCAAGGTTGTTGAAATAGCTCAAGAGGATTCTGTTAAGATTTTCTATGCTACTCTCAACCCTGGTACAATCACAATTGGTGATGGTGGTTCAACTACAACAACAGTTAGCAGTGCTACAACAACAGCTAGCAGCAGCAGTGCTACAACAACAGCTAGCAGCAGTAGTGCTACAACAACAGCTAGCAGCAGTA